>CADBON010000171.1 GCA_902796315.1 Oscillospiraceae bacterium
CACGCGGTCGAAATCGGTCAGCAGCGCCAGTTTCGTTTTGTCGTTGATATCGGCCTTGAGCACGTCGTACAGGCAGGTGACCGCCAGCGAGGTGTTGAGGTCGTTGTCAAGCGCTTCGCGGAAGGCGGCGGTGTAGGTCTTGACCGCCTCTTCATCGACGGGGTCGGCGTCGTCCGGTTTCAGCGCCGCGACGCGCGCCAGCAGTTTTTTGTAGGCGGTCTGCGCGCCGTCAAGGTTCTCGTAACTGAACACCAGCAGTTTGCGGTAATGGCTTTGCAGGCAGAACAGGCGGTAGGCCAGCGGGTCGTATCCCTTTTCTTCCAACAGCGAGACGGTCAAAAACTCGCCCTTGGACTTGCTCATTTTGCCGTCGTTGGTGTTCAGGTGCAGCACGTGGAACCAATAGTGGCACCACGGGTGGCCGAGATAACTCTCGCTTTGGGCGATCTCGTTGGTGTGGTGCGGGAACGCGTTGTCGATGCCGCCGCAGTGGATGTCAAGATACTCGCCGCAGTGCTTCATACTGATGGCCGAGCACTCGATGTGCCAGCCGGGATAGCCGACGCCCCAGGGCGAATCCCACTTGAGCGCCTGCTCCTCGAACTTGGACTTGGTGAACCACAGCACGAAATCGTTTTTGTTGCGCTTGTTGACGTCCTCCTCAACGGAATCGCGTACGCCGACCATCAGGTCGTCGCTGTCGTGCTTGTTGAAAACGTAATACTCCGCCAGTTTTGACGTGTCGAAATACACGTTGCCGCCGGCAAGGTAGGCATAGCCCTTTTCGAGCAGCACCTCCACCATATGGATGAACTCGGGGATGCAGTTCGTGGCGGGCTCCACGACGTCGGGGCGCTTGATATTGAGTTTTTCGCAGTCGGCGAAAAAGGCGTCGGTATAAAACTGCGCGATCTCCATCACGGTCTTGTGCTCGCGGCGGGCGCCCTTGACCATCTTATCCTCGCCGGTGTCGGCGTCGCTCGACAGGTGGCCGACGTCGGTGATGTTCATCACGCGCAGCACGTCGTAACCCGCGTAGCGCAGGTACTTTTCGAGCACGTCCTCCATAATGTAGGAGCGCAGGTTGCCGATGTGCGCGTAATGGTAGACCGTCGGGCCGCAGGTATAGAGTTTGACCTTGCCCGGCTCGTGCGGCACGAACGTCTCTTTGGTATGGGTGAGGGAATTGTAGAGTTTCATACGTCCTCCGTTATTTGGAAAAATCGATCAGTTTGTATGACTTGGCGAGGTAGATCGCGCCCGAGATCACGCACAGCGCGCACGTCACGCCGAGCAGCGCGTTGGAGACCGTCGCGAGCGGAAAGTCCGCGGCGAGTTTGCCGACGTCCGCAAGATGGGCGAGCAGCATGATCACCAGCGAGAACACCATCTGCGACACGGTCTTGAGTTTGCCGTAGATGTTGGCGGGAATGACGACGCCCTGCGACGTCGCCACCAGGCGGAACGAGGTGACGGTGAACTCGCGCAGCAGCACGATCATCACGATCCAGATGCTGCAAAACCCGAGATCCATAAACGCCAGCAGCGCCGCGGTGGTCAGCACCTTGTCGGCGACCGGGTCGGCCAGTTGACCGAAAACGGTGATCAACTGACGGGCGCGGGCGATCTTGCCGTCCAAAAAATCGGTGAACGAGCCGACGGCAAAGACGATCAGCCCCCACAAAAAGTGGTTGGGGATGTTTTTGTTCAGAAACAGGAACAGAAAGACGGGCGTCAGCAGGATGCGGATCAGCGTCAGCGTGTTGGGCACGTTGAATTTCTTTCTCATACGGCTTCTCCTATCAGGGTACCGTCGTCCTTGTCAAACATTTCGACGGGCACGATATCGCCGTCGTCAACGCGGTAACCCGACGTGAAAATCACGTTGTTGTCGATGTCGGGCGCATCCATATAGGTGCGGCCGTAGTAACTGTCGGTATAGGCGTCATACCCCTCGACCAGCACGTCGTAAGTCGCGCCGAACGCGGCGTCGAGCAGGTCGTCGGCAATGCGGTTTTGCTGTTCGGTCAGCACCTCGACGCGGTGGGCGGCAACCTCGGCGTCCACCTGGTCGGGCAGGTCGTAGGCGGGCGTGCCCTCTTCGCGGGAATAGGCGAAGAAGCCGACGCGGTCAAGCCGGGCCTCGTTCAGAAATTCGGAGAGGGTGGTAAACGCCTCGTCCGTTTCGCCGGGGAAGCCGCAGATAAAGGTCGAACGGATCGCGACGCCCGGCACCTTTTCGCGGATGTGCTTCACCAGCGCCAGCAGCGACGCCTTGTCGCCCGCGCGGTGCATGGCGCGCAGGATCGCGCCGTCGGCGTGCTGCATGGGGATGTCGAGATACTTGCAGACCTTGTCGTTGGCGGCGATGGCGTCCAGCAATTCGTCGGTGATGCGCTCGGGGTAGCAGTACAGCACGCGGATCCACTCCAGCCCCTCGACGGCGTTCAGCCGGCCGAGCAGTTCGGGCAGCAGCGATTTGCCCGCCAGGTCTTCGCCGTAACGGGAGGTATCCTGCGCAACGAGCACCAGTTCCTTGACGCCCTTGGCGGCGATGGTCTCGGCCTCGGCCACGACCTCGTCGAGCGGGCGGCTGCGGAACGGCCCGCGGATGGCGGGAATGGCGCAGTAACTGCAATTGTTGGAACAGCCCTCGGCAATTTTGAGATAGGCCGTGTAGGGCGGGGTGGTCAGTTCGCGCGCACCGCAGAGCGGCAGCCGGTCCTTCGGCGGGAACTCGGTCACGCCCTCTTCGCCGGCAAGCAGACGGTCGCAGACGGCGACGATGTCGGCGTTCGCGCCGATGCCGATCACGCCGTCCACCTCAGGCATCTGTGCCTGCACCTCGTCGCCGTAACGTTCGGCGAGACAGCCCGTGACGAGGATCTTTTTGATGGAGCCGTCCTCTTTGAAGTCGCCCATTTCAAGAATGGTGTCGATGGACTCCTGCTTGGCGCTCTCGATAAAGGCACAGGTGTTGACGATGACGATGTCAGCGGTTTCGGTTTCGGTCACGATCTCATAGCCGGCGTCGACCAGTTTACGAAGCATGATCTCCGCGTCCACGGTGTTTTTGGGGCAGCCGAGACTGACCAATCCGATACGTTTAGCCATAAAAACCTCCGTTACTCCGGCAGGGTAAGATCCAGGGCGGCGAACGCCGCACGGATATCGTGCAGGGCGTAGCCCATGCGCAGCAGGCGGTTCACCAGGCGCTTGCGCTCCCTTTCATCTTCCAATTTGCCGTCGTATTTCGTTTTTAACAGTTCTATGATACGCGAAATCGGGTCGTTGTCAAGTGTTTTCAGCGTTTTTGCGGCGGTTTCGCCGTCCACGCCCTTGCGCCGCAGTTCCAGCGCGATGCGCCGCACGTCAAAATGCTTGCGTTCCATCAGGTAACGGGCGTAGTCGGCGGCGAAGGCCTCGTCGTCAAGATAGCCGTAAGAGGCCAGTTTCTCGATCGCGCGGTCGGCGGCGTCCGCGCCGTGCTTCAGCCGCAATTTTTCGCGCAGTTCGCGCGTCGCATAGGCGCGGGCGGAGAGCAGCGTCAGCCCCTTCTCATAAGCAGAGCGAAAGCCTGCCTCCTCTCGCAAGGAAGCAAGCTCGTCTTCG
>CADBON010000172.1 GCA_902796315.1 Oscillospiraceae bacterium
AAAAAGATGGATTTCGGCGGAAGACAAGGCACTTTTTCGAAGGAAACCTGTCGGTTTCCGAGAAAAATAACGCAGTATTACGCTGAAGGCCGCTTTTTGAGGCTGTGAAATCCCTAATCTGCGCGCCCCTTGGCGGGGCTTTTGAATTACAGTTTTTTCAAGCGGGCGAGTTTTGCCATGACCTTTTTGGTGCCGACCTCGTCAAACGCGATCTCGAGCAGCATATCGCCGCCGACGGCCTTGGCGCTGACGATCATTCCGTCGCCGAACGCCTTATGGTTCACGCGGTCGCCGACCTTATAGTCGAGCGAAACGGGGGCGGCGTCCTTTGCGCGGTAATTGCCCGTGCCGCTGAAACCGCTCTCCGCCGAAGGTTTCGGCGCGGTTTCGGCATAATAATTCCGCTTCGGCTGCGGCTTGGCGGGCGCCGTGCGGCGGCCGGAAGAATAGAACGAATCGGCAAAAAAGCCGCCGAAAGAGGGTTCTTCATCCACGTCAAGCAGGTCGTTCGGGATCTCGCGGACAAAGCGGGACGGCCGCGTCAAGGTCGTGCTGCCGTAAAGCATGCGCGAACGGGCGTTGGTCAGATAGAGTTTGCGCTTGGCGCGCGTGATGCCGACGTAGCAGAGGCGCCTCTCCTCCTCCACCTCGTCGGGGTTATACAGCACCTGGTTCCCGGGGAACAGTCCCTCCTCAATGCCGGCAATGAAAACGACGGGGAATTCCAACCCCTTGGCGGAATGGAGGGTCATCAGCACGACGGAATCGTCGTCGGAATTGTAATTGTCGATGTCGGTCATCAGGGCGACTTCTTCCAAAAAGCCGGTCAAGGTCGCCTCTTCGTTCTCTTCAAAATAACGCACGAGGTTGGCAAGCAGTTCCATCACGTTCGCCTTGCGCTCCTCGGCGGTCTCGCGGTCCTGCTCCAAAAAGCGAAGGTAGCCGGTTTTGTCGAGCAGCGCGTCGTAAAACGCGTTCACGTCGGCGCTGTCGTGAAGATTCTCGGCCTGTTCGCGCAGTTCGTCCATCATTTTGCAGAACTCGTCCATCTTTTTGGCGGCGCGGGAAAGCAGCGGGTAGTCGCCCGCCGTGGCGATAACTTCATAGAGCGACAGACCGAGCCCGTCGGCAATTTCGGCGGCGGCGTTGACGCTCGCGTCGCCGATACCGCGTTTGGGCTCGTTGATGATACGGCGCAGACGCACCGCGTCGGCGGGGTTGACGGCAACGCTCAAATACGCCAGCACGTCGCGCACCTCTTTGCGCTCATAAAAGCGGTGGCCGCCGATCACCTTATAGGGGATGGTATTATACACCAGCGCACGCTCCAGACTGTTGGACTGGGCGTTGGTGCGGTACAGCACCGCGTAGTCGGAAAAATGACCGCCCGCGGCGACGCCGTTCAGGATCTCGTCGGCAACGTACAGACCCTCGGCCCGCTCGTCGTTCAGCACGCGGAAGGTGATCTTATCGCCGCCCTCCTGCTCGGTCCAAAGAGTCTTGCCCTTGCGGCCGACGTTGTGACGAATGACGGCGTTGGCGGCGTCGAGAATGACCGACGTGGAGCGGTAATTCCGCTCGAGGCGGATGACCTTTGTATTGGGGTACTGCTGTTCGAAATCGAGAATATTCTCGATCGTAGCGCCGCGGAATTTATAGATCGACTGATCGTCGTCGCCGACGACGCAGAGATTGCCCGTGCCGCTCGCAAGCAGCGACGTCAGCACGTACTGGGCGTGGTTCGTGTCCTGGTACTCGTCGACCATAACGTACAGAAAACGGCGACGCACGTACTCGAGCACCTCGGGTTCCTGCTGCAGCAGACGCACGGTATTGACGATGATGTCGTCAAAGTCCATTGCGTCGGCGTCTTTGAGCATTTTCTCATACTCGTTATAGGCGTCGACGATCCACTTGGCGGTCATTTGATTGGGCGCGGTTTGCAGATACTCGTCGGCGGTCAGCAGGTTATCTTTGATTTTGCTGATCTCACCGAGAACGACCTTGGGCGGCAGGCGCTTTTCGTCGATCTGCAGAATACGCAGGACCTCTTTCATAACGCGCTTGGAATCGTCCGTGTCATAAATGGTGAAGTGAGAGGTAAAGCCGAGGCGGTCGCCGAACCGGCGCAGCAGGCGCACGCAGCAGGAATGGAAGGTGCTGGCCCACACCTCTTCGCCCTCGTCACCGAGCATGGAAACAAGGCGTTCTTTCAATTCGCTGGCGGCCTTATTGGTAAAGGTGATCGCCAAGATTTGCCACGCTTTGGGCGCATCCACACGCAGCAGACGCGCTGTCTCATCCGGCAAGGGCACGTTGTCGTTCAGGCGTGCTTCCAGCGCGCGGCAATCGTCCGCGGTCGGCTGACGGCAGACGTAGTCGGATTCGTACGCATTGCCGTAACGGATCAGATACGCCACGCGGTTGACGAGCACGGTCGTTTTGCCGCTGCCGGCGCCCGCCAAAATAAGGACAGCGCCGCTCGTTTTGAAAACCGCTTCGCGCTGTCTGTCATTCAGGCGTGAAAACTCACGCTCGATCAGTTGTTTTCGTAAAGAGAGAAAATCCATAGTTTCACCGTTCATGGGAATATACGCTTGCGCCGCGGGAATCGATCGCGACGAGCAGAGGGAAATCGTTGACCTGCAGTCTTTTGACGCTCTCACAGCCGAGGTCGTCGTACGCGACCACCTCGCACGACTGCACGCAGCGGGCATACAGCGCGCCGCAGCCGCCGACGGCGGCAAAATACACCGCTCCGTTTGCCTGCATGGCGGCGACGACGTCCGCCGAGCGGTCGCCTTTGCCGATCATGACTTTCAAGCCGTTTTGCAGTAACAGCGGCGTGTAGGGGTCCATTCTTGAAGAGGTCGTCGGGCCGATACTGCCGATGGCCAGATCGCCCACGGCGGGCGTAGGCCCGGCGTAGTAGATGGCGGCGCCGTCCAACGGAAACGGCAGAGACTCGCCATTTTGCAGGGCGGCGATCAATCGCTTATGCGCCGCGTCGCGCGCGGTATAGACGGTGCCGCAGAGCAGCACACGCTCGCCGGCACGCAAGGTCGACGCCCATTCGGCGGCGTCGCGGGTATGCAAACGGCGGTCAGGCATTGTCGTCACCGTAGGGGGTGAAATCGACACGCTCGGGCTCGGTCTCGTAGCGCACGCCGGCGCTTTCGACCGCCGGCTCGGCGACGGCGTTATCGGTCCGCGTGTCGGCGGCGCCCGCCGTCAGCAGGGCCTGGGCGGTTTTGCTCATATTGCCGGTCAGCACCTTGATGCGCAGTTCGACTTCCTCAACGGACTTGGTGAAGGAACGTGCGATCTCGGCGATCCCTGCGGAGAGGTCGTCGATCTTCAGCGCCGTGTCGCCGATGGAATCGTAGACGGAACGGGTGGCCTCCTCGGCGCGCTGTTTGGCCTCGGCAACCAGTTCGTCGGAACGGATGCGCGCGTCGAGCATGGCGGCGCCGACCTGGCGTTCCAGGTCGCGGTTATGCTCGCACTCTTTTTTCAGTTCTTCGTTCTCGGCACGCAGGGCTTCGACCTCGCCGGCGTCGGGCTTTTCGCGCAGGGCGGCAAGTTCCGCCTCCTTGTCGCGAAGGGCGGTTTCGGCCGCGTCAAGACGCGACTGCAGATCCGCCAGTTCACCCTCACGCGCGGTCAGGGCTTCGGTCAGACGGTCGGCTTCGCCGGTGCGCTCTTCCAACTCGCGCACGCGGGCGGTCAGCGAGGCCGCCTTTTGCTTCTGCTCTTCGGTGAGTTTTTCAAGGCGTGTTTTTTCATTCAGCAGACTGTTGACGTAACTCAGGACCGAGTCTTTGTCATAGCCGCCGAATGCTTTCTTTTTGAATATTACGTCGTTCGCCATAGCGTTTTCCCTCCCCGGTCGGCCGGAGCGAAATCATTTGGAAACATTATAGCAAATGCACGCTCAAAAAACAATAAAAAAACGCATTTTCTTGTTTCTTTTTCCCGCAAGATGATGTATAATGAAGGCAGCAACCAAAGAAAGGATGAAACGCATGAAAAAACTCGGTAAGGTCATCGTCGGTTCCGCCGCCGCCCTCGCCGGCTTCGGCGTCGCCATGAATACCCTGGTACTTACCCCCGTTTCCATGAAAAACAAATTAAAGAGAGAAGCGAAGGAACTGGAGCAAAACCCGCCCGATCCCAACTCCCCGCAGGAGCAGATGAAGCAGGAGGGCTACGCCTGGCTCGGCAAACAGAACAGCGAGCACGTCGTCATCAAGAACCATGACGGCGAGCGCATCCACTCGTTCATCGTCCGCGCCGCCCAGCCGACCACGCACTGGGTCGTGATGTGCCACGGCTATACCAGCAGCCCGGAGCGCATGGGCGAATATGCCCTGCAGTATCAGAAACAGGGCTACAACATTTTGTTGCCCGCCATGCGCGGCCACGGCGTCAGCGAAACGAAATTCATCAGCATGGGCTGGAAAGACCGCCTGGACGTCATCGACTGGATCCACTATCTTGTCGAAGAGGACGAGAACGCGCAGATCGTGCTGCACGGCGTTTCGATGGGCAGCGCCACGGTGATGATGGTCACCGGCGAAGAACTGCCCGTGAACGTCAAGTGCTGCATCGCCGACTGCGGCTATTCGTCGGTGTGGGATGAATTCAACAACGAACTCAAGACCGCCTATCACCTGCCGACGTTCCCCTTCCTGTATGCGGCGGACGCCGTGACGAAACTCGTCGGCGGTTATGGGTACAAAGAGGCGTCGTCCATCAAACAGCTTCAAAAATCGCACACACCGACGCTGTTTATCCACGGTGAGGAAGACAAATTCGTGCCGTACAGAATGCTGGATCTGAACTACAACGCCGCCGCCTGCCCGAAAGAGAAACTGTCGATCCCGGACGCCGAGCACGCCGAGGCGCACCGCGTACATCCCGAGATCTATTGGCCTGCCGTCTGGACTTTCGTCGGCAAATACGTGGAGCCCGACAGCAAGCCCGCCGAGGTGGTCGCCGAGGTCAAAAAGACCGCGAAAAAGACCGCCGAAATCGCCGCCGACACCGCGAAGAACGCGGTGAAAGCCGCCAAAGAGACGGTGAAGCCGGTCGCCGAAAAGGCCGAAAAGGCAGCCAAGCGCGTGAAGGCCGAGCCGAAACCCGCCGCAAAGCCCGCTGCCAAAAAGGCCGCGCCCGCAAAACCGAAAAAAGAGACGGCAAAAGAAGACTGACAAAGCGCAAAGAAAAAGCCGACCGTTGAAAAACGGTCGGCTTTTTGATTGAGCATTTTATTTCATCAGTCCGTTGGCGACGCACCAGTCGTGGAAGGCCTTCAGGCCGCGCATACGCGCCGGGCGCAAGGGGCCCGCGCCGCCGCGGGAGATCGCCTTGAAATTGCGGATGCCCTGCAGGCGCACCAATTCTTTTGCCGAGCGGTTGAAGTCGGCGTCGATGGCGTTATCGAGCAGCATGATCTCGAGATAGCGCTGCTCGGCGAGCGCCATATCGCCGCTCATAAACGCTTCGTGGAAGCGGGCGAAGAACGCGCCGCCGCAGGTCGTGGGCGTTGCCATGACGCCGCGGGCGCCGGCGACGTAGCCGTCCCACAGGAAGGGCATATTGGCCTGAATGACGGTGGAATCATGCTGATTCTCGATTTTGGATTTGATCCCCTCAAGGGTGCAGGTGGTGTCTTTAATGCCCCACACAAGGCCGTCTTTGGTCAGTTCGCCGTAGGCCTTGCCGCTCATCAGATGATTGGAATAGCCGGGGAACTCGTACAGATAGACGGGCAAGGTGGTGTGCGACGCCAGTTCGCGGATATAGGAAACCAGCCGCTCGTCGTCGTTGCCGTAGCCCTTGGTGGTGAACACAACGCCGTCGACGCCGGTCTGTTCCATTCGCTTGACCTCTTCGACCTGGCCGAACCAGCCGGGCTCCATATTGGCGCAGGCGACGACGGTGCAGTCGCCCTTGTGCTTGACGGTCAGGGCGGCAAGTTTGAGCCGCTCTTCAAGCTGCAGGTCCTTCATTTCGGAACTGCCGCACACGGCGAACAGATGGGCGACGCCCTGCGCGGCCTGCCAGTCGGCATACTCCTCATAGGTGTCGTAATCGACGGTCAGATCGTCGTGGTACGGGGTGAGCATCAGCGAGTAGATGCCGTCTTTGTTTTCACGGGTCAGTTTGGACATACGATCGCTTCTTTCCTTTTTTATTCAATTGCTATTATTCTACACCCTTACAAGGGGGATTGCAAGGTTTAATCGCCGATTTTTGCATCGTCGTAGGTATCCAGAAAACTGTGGGCGCCGTCCTTGTCTTTATAAGCGATGATCGTATTCAGATTGACGTTCTCAACGCTGCGGAAAATATGATTTTCGACGTCGGGATTGGTCTTTTTGAGTGCGGCGATCAGTTTCTTGGTCTCCTGCCGTTTGGAAAGTTCGTCGCCCGGCGCGGCGTTCGCGCTCTGCTCGGTAAAGCGGCAGGCACAGCGCAGGAATTGCAGGCCGCAGTAGTCGCGCCAGCGGATGATATCCGCCTCGCGCACAAGGTAGAGCGGGCGAATCAGTTCCATACCGGGGAAGTTGGTGCTGTGGAGTTTGGGCATCATGGTCTGGACCTGCGCGCCGTAGAGCATGCCCATCAAGATCGTTTCGATCACGTCGTCGAAATGGTGGCCGAGCGCGATCTTGTTGCAGCCGAGCTGCTGCGCGTAGTGGTAGAGGTGGCCGCGCCGCATACGTGCGCACAGGTAGCAGGGTGACGATTCGACGTGCTCGACCGAAGCGAAGATGTCGCTCTCGAAAATCTCGAGCGGCACGCCGAGGGTGGCGGCGTTCTCTTCGATCAGGCGGCGGTTGGCGGGCGCGTAGCCGGGATCCATGCAGATATAGCGGACGTCAAACGGCACCTTGCTGTACAGCTTGAGCTCCTGAAAGAGTTTCGCCAGCAGCATGGAATCTTTGCCGCCGGAAAGACAGACGGCCACGCGGTCGCCCGCGTTCACAAGGCGATATTCTTTCAGCGCCTTGATGAACTTTGCATAGGTTTCGTCGCGGAACTTTTTGCGCAGACTGCGCTCGGCGCGCTCGCGCACTTCCTGCGGCGACAAGACGTCCTGCATCGGCGTCACCCCTCCTTTCCGACAATCTCGCTTCAGACTTCGACGAGGATCTTTTCGACTTTGCCGATATACATCGTGTGGTAATTGCCGCCGTCATAGTTGGACGCGGGTTCGTCGGTGCAAAAACCGTCCGGCGTGATGGGGGTCGCGCTCATTTTTTTGCAGATGAGCACGAGTTTGGATTCGGCAATATACGGCACGCCGTCAAACGAAGCAAAGGTCAATGAGGTTTGGGCGAGTTTGTTGCCGTCGCGTCCCGAAACGCGGCCAAGCAGCGCCATATCGGCGCGGTAGGTCTCGCCGTCCGGGAACGAGACGGAGAAAGTTTCGGACGAATCGACAAACTCTTTGGTGAAGCGGCTTTCACGGATATAGACCGTGGCGGCGGGGCTATTCCACACCGTGCCGAGAGCCCCCCACGAAGCGGTCATGGTATTGGCGGTGCCGTCGGGTTTGGCGGCGCTGATCAGCGCCCAGTTCCGGTCGAAGGCGGTGAACGGGTTGGCGGTAAACTCCGCCGGGGTGATCGCTTTGAGCATGGGGAAAACTCCTTTCAAAATGGGCCTGTTGTTACTGTATCACAAATCCGCGAAAAATGCAATCGGCTGACGATTTTCGCGGGGAATGCCTTGTAATTTATATGCGCGTATGATACTATTATAACAGTTTTTGACACGGGGGAACACCATGAAACGCTCAATAGATATGCTGCACGGCAAAATCGCGACGAAACTGCTGGCCTTCGCCTTTCCTCTTGCGCTGACAGGCATTTTACAGCAGTTGTTCAACGCGGCGGACGTCGCCGTGATCGGCCGTTTTGTCGGCAAAAACGCCATGGCCGCCGTGGGCAGCAACGCTTCGCTGGTCAGTCTGATGGTCAACCTGATCGTCGGGATCTCGCTCGGCGCAAACGTCGTGATCGCCAACCTGACCGGCAAGGGCGACCGTGACGGCGTGCGGCGCGGCGTACACACCGCCGTGCTGTTCAGCGCCATTGCGGGCGTGGCGGCGGCCGCCGTGGGTCTGTTGCTCTCCACTCCCCTGCTTCGCTTATTGGACGTACCGGACGAAGTGATGGAAATGGCGCTGAAGTATTTGCGCATTTACGTCGCCGGACTTCCGTTCATTTTGATCTACAACACCGAGGCGGCCGTTTTCCGCAGTCAGGGCGACACGCGCACACCGCTGATCTGCCTGCTGACGGCGGGCATCGTCAACGTGGGGCTGAACGTGTTTTTTATTCTCGTGGTCGGCATGACGACGGACGGCGTGGCGCTGGCGACATTGCTTTCGAACCTGCTGAGCGCGGTCATGCTGTTCGTGCTGCTGCACCATTCCCATCTGGACATCCGTCTGCGTTTTCGCGACTTCCGGATGGACGGCGCGCTACTGAAAGAGATGCTGCGCATCGGCATGCCCGCAGGGTTGCAGGGCGCGGTCTTTTCCATCTCAAACGTATGTATTCAGGCGGCCATCAACGGCCTGGGGTCCGACATCATGGCGGCCTCTGCCGCGGGTTTCAACATCGAGGCCCTCGCCTTTTATATCCTCAACTCGTTCGGGCAGGCCGGCACGACCTTTGTCAGCCAGAACTACGGCGCGGGCAATTTGGACCGCTGCCGCCGCATCACGCGCGTTGATATCCTGCTGGGCGTTTCGCTGTCGGTCGTGTTCTCGCTGCTGCTGTTCATATTCTGCAAGCCCCTGCTGGCGCTGTTCAACAGCGACCCCGTCGTGTATCGATACGGGCGGATACGCCTCGCGTACATTTTGCTGTTTGAAGGGATCAACACCCTGAACGAATTGCTGTCGGGCGCCATGCGCGGCTTCGGCTACTCGCTGGTGCCGGCGACGGTCACGCTTGCCGGCATTTGCGGCACCCGCATCATTTGGGTATTCGGCATTTACCCGATGTTCAAAACGTTTGAAATGCTGATGGCGTGCTACCCCATCAGTTGGACGGTCACGCTGATCATTCTGACGCTCTTTTATCTGCGCTTTCGCAAAACCGTATACGGCAAAGCGGCGCATACCGCACCACAACCGATTGCAACGGAGGAAACGAAATGAAATTTGTATCGTGGAACGTCAACGGCCTGCGCGCCTGCCTCGGCAAAGGGTTTCTTGATTCGGTCAAAAGTCTGAACCCCGACGCACTGTGCCTGCAGGAAATCAAGATGTACCCCGGGCAGGCCGAGATCGATCTGCCGGAGTATACGGAATATTGGAACAGCGCCGAGCGCGCCGGGTACTCGGGCACCGCCGTGTTTACCAAGGCGTCTCCCCTGTCGGTCGCATACGGCATCGGCGTGGAGGAGCACGACCACGAGGGGCGCGTTATCACGCTGGAGTATGATTCCTTCTATCTCGTGACGGTCTACACCCCCAACGCCAAGCAGGAATTGGAACGCCTGGACTACCGCATGGTGTGGGAGGACGCGTTCCGCGCCTATCTGAAAGGGCTGGATGAGAAAAAGCCCGTCGTCGTCTGCGGCGATATGAACGTCGCGCACGAGGAGATCGACCTCAAAAACCCGAAAACGAACCGCGGCAACGCGGGTTTCACCGACGAAGAGCGCGGCAAAATGACCGAACTGCTGGCGGCCGGTTTTTGCGACACCTACCGCACCCTGCACCCCGACGAAACGGGCTACTCCTGGTGGAGTTACCGCTTTCACGCCCGCGAAAAGAACGTAGGTTGGCGGATTGACTATTTTCTCGTATCGGAACGGCTGATGCCGAAAGTCAAGGCCGCCGCGATCCACCCCGAGATCTTCGGCAGCGATCACTGCCCCGTCAGCGTGGAGATCGACCTTGCGGAGGGCGGTTGCTGATGCCGGACCGCAAGCGCTCCCTATTTGCGACGCTGGTACTGCTGGCCATTCCGACCGTTTTAGAGGAGATCCTTTCCACTCTGCTGCAGTACGTGGACACGGCCATGGTCGGCCAGCTCGGCGAAAATGCCACGGCATCGGTCAGCGTGACGCAGACCGTCTCGTGGCTGATCGGCAGTATCCCCGCCGCGCTGAGCGTCGGCGTGATCGCGCTGATCGCGCGGGCGGTCGGCAGCGGCGACGGCGAGAGAATCCGCAAAATGGCGGGTCAGACCGTGCTGCTGGTGCTCGGCTCCGGCGTAGTGATCGGCGCGGCCTGCGCCGCTTTGAGCCCCTTCATTCCCGTATGGATGGGCGCCGCCGAGGATATCCGTTCCGACGCGTCGCGCTATTTTCTGATCGTGACGATGCCGATGGTCTTTCGCACGTCGGCAATCCTGTTCGGCGCCGCCATTCGTGCGACGGCGGACACCAAGACGCCGATGCTGATCAACTTCGCAGCAAACGGGCTGAACGCCGGTCTGAACTGGCTGCTTATTTACGGTCTGTCGCTCGGCGTGACGGGCGCGGCGATCGCCACGGCGATCTCGTACACGCTGGCAGGCGTGCTGATGGCGGTCGCGTTCCGCCGCAATGCGCTGCTGCGCGGCAAACTCTTACCTTTCAAGCCGGACAAGGCCCTGCTGAAAGAGTGCTTCACCATCAGCGTACCGGTCCTGTTGACGTCGGTGGCCAACTGCCTGGGTCACGTCGTTTTTGCAAGTCTTGTGACCAACATGGGGACGACGGTCTTTGCCGCCCACTCCATCGCCATTTCCGCGGAAACGCTGTTTTATATCGCCGGTTACGGGTTGCGCTCCGCCACCCAAACGCTGGTCGGGATCTCGCTCGGCGAACGCGATCGTGCGAAGTTCGCTTCCGTTTGCCGCCTGAGCGTCCTGATGACGGTGCTGATGATGGCGGTCAGCGGCGTGGCGCTGTATGCCGCGGCCGGGCCGCTGATGAGCGTCTTCACCAGCAGCGCCGAAGTGGCGCGCCTTGGCGCCGTGGTACTGCGGATGGTCGCGTTTTCGGAACCGTTTTTCGGCTTGATGATCGTGATGGAAGGCGTGTACTATGGACTTGGTCAAACGAGGAACGTCTTTTGGTCCGAAACGGCGTGTATGTGGGGGATCCGCATTCTGTTCACGTCGCTGTGCGTTCACGTGTGGCACACGGACCTTGAGACCGTGTGGCTGTGTATGATCATCGACAATGTGGCGCGGGCGCTGCTGCTTTGCGCGCCCCTCGCCTTCCGCAAATTCCGCGCGGGGCTGTTCCCTGCCGTACAAAAACCGCTTGAGGAGAAAGCCGTATGAAAGTTCCGAATATCATTTTTGACGTGGGCGACGTGCTGCTCAGTTACCGCTGGAAACAGATGATGATGGACTACGGCCTTTCGGACGAAGAGGCCGAACGCCTCGGTGCAGACCTGTTCGGCGACCCCGACCATCTTTGGAGCGTGTTTGACACGGGTACGCGCACCGATGAGAGCATTATCGAGGAATATTGCCGCAAGCATCCCGAACACGCCGACGTTATCACATTCTTTATCCGGCACAGTGAATATATGCACGTGCCACGCCCGAAGGTGTGGGAAAGGGTGCACGCCCTCAAACAGCAGGGGCGAAAGATCTATCTGCTCTCCAACTACCCGGAATCCTTTTTCAAAAAGCATACCCAATACGCCGATTTTATGCGTGATCTGGACGGCGCGGTCGTTTCGTACATGATCCATGCCGTCAAGCCCGACGAGGCGATCTACCGCACGCTGCTGGAGCGGTATTCCCTAACGCCCGGCGAGTGTCTGTTTTTTGACGACCGGCCCGAGAACGTCGCGACCGCCGTGCGGCTGGGCATGAACGCCGTGTGCGTGCGCTCGCAGGAAGACCTGCTGGCGCACCTCGACGCCCTGCTGAACGAATAAAGCAAACGAAAAACGCCCTGAATCTCATTGAGATTCAGGGCGTTTTTGTTACGGAAATCAGTTGACGAACCACATGATCAGCGCAATGGCGATGGCAAAAACGACGATGAAGATCAGCGCGATCAGCACCGAGGCGCTCATGGCGCCGAGCACGACGGAACGACGCTCGCCCTTGGTAAGGGTCTGCTGTTCCCACGGGCGGTCGGGCTGTTCCGCGCTTTCGGGCGCGTCGTTTTTTCTGTCGGGCAGACGCGGAACGATCAACGGCGTGCGCTCCACACCGCTCATATCGGCGACGGTACGGCCGTCGTCATCGTCATACACGCGTTTTTTGCGGGCCATACTTACTCCTCGCTGACGTCCTTGGCATCGTCGTACAGGTGGCAAACGACGTAGTGACCGGGTTCCACCTCTTTTTGGACGGGCGCTTTGTGCTTGCAGATCTCCATACAATTGGCGCAGCGGGTGTGGAACTTGCATCCCGCGGGCGGGTTGGCCGGCGACGGAATGGAGCCCTCAAGGACGATGCGCTTCATCTTGACGGTCGGATCCGGAACGGGGATGGCCGAAAACAGCGCCTTGGTGTACGGATGAAGCGGATTCTCGAAGATGTTGGCGGTTTCGCCGTACTCGACGAGATTGCCCAGGTACATGACGCCAACCGTATCGGAGATATGCTCGACGACGGACAGGTCGTGCGAAATAAAGAGATAGGTCAGTTTGAACTTTTCCTGCAAATCGTTCAGCAGGTTGATGATCTGCGCCTGGATGGACACGTCCAGCGCCGAGACCGGCTCGTCGCAAACGACGAACTCGGGATTGAGCGCGAGGGCGCGGGCGATGCAGATACGCTGGCGCTGACCGCCGGAAAACTCGTGCGGATAGCGATCCTTGTGGAAGGGCTGCAGGCCGCAGTTATCCATGATCTGATCGATATAGTCGTTGAATTCTTCCTTCGGGACGATGTTGTGCTCACGCACGGCCTGGCCGATGATCTCACCGACGGGCATGCGGGGCGAAAGTGACGAGAACGGATCCTGGAAGATGATCTGCATCTTCGGGCGGAGGTTGTGCATTTCCTCACGGTTCAGGTCATAGATCTCTTTGCCGTTAAACAGCACCTGGCCGCCGGTTTTATCACCCGAAAGGCGCAGAATGGCACGGCCGGTGGTGGTCTTGCCGCAGCCGGACTCGCCCACAAGGCCCATCGTGGTGCCGCGTTTGAGGTTGAAGGTCACGCCGTCGACCGCCTTGACGTACCCGACGGTCTTGGAAACGAAACCACCCTTGATGGGGAAGTATTTGCGCAGATCGTTGACCTGCAGAATATACTGCGGATCGACCTTGACGGGAGTGGTATCGAACGAGAGTTTTTGTTTGACCTTCGGCTTTTTGGCGGCCTTGGTTTTGACTTCTTCGCTCATTCTTCACGCGCCCCCTTTTCTTGGTCATAGAACCGGTAGCAGACGACCGAATGCGTCGGCGTCAACTGCACCTCGTGCGGATACTCGCCGGAGCATTTCTCGACGCACCTGTCGCAGCGGTCCTTGAAATAGCAGTAATCCGGCATATTGACGGGGTTCGGCACCTTGCCGGGAATGGAATAGAGTTTGTCGACCTTTCTGCCGACGACGGGTTTGGAGGCCATCAGGCCAATGGTATACGGATGGGCGGGGTGGGCAAAAATCTCTTCCGCCGTCCCCTTCTCAACGACCTTGCCGGCGTACATAACGACGACGTAATCCGCCATTTCGGCAATAACGCCGAGATCGTGGGTGATGATCATGATCGAAGAGTTGATCTTATCTTTCAGATTGCGAAGCAGGTCCAGGATCTGGGCCTGAATGGTCACGTCCAGCGCGGTGGTGGGCTCGTCCGCGATGATCAGTTTGGGGTTGCAGGCAAGCGCCATGGCGATCATGACCCTCTGCCGCATACCGCCGCTGAGTTCGTGCGGGTACATCCGATAGACGCCCTCGCTGTTGGCGATGCCGACCATCTCGAGCAGTTCGATGGAGCGCTTTTTGATATCCTCGGCGCTCTTGCCCTTGCCGTCGTGCAGTTCAATAACCTCGTCGATCTGCATCCCGATACGGAAAACGGGGTTCAGACTGGTCATAGGCTCCTGGAAGATCATCGACATAAAATTGCCGCGCAAGGTCTGCATCACGGAAATGGGCGTCTTGGTAACGTCGTACGCCTTATCGCCGAGGTTGAGACGGATCTCACCGCTGACGACCTGGCCCTGCGGGCGCTGCAGAAGCTGCATGATCGAGAGCGAGGTAACGCTCTTGCCGCAGCCGGACTCGCCCACGACGCCGACGGTCTTGCCCAGCGGCACGTCAAAGGTAACACCGTCCACGGCCTTGACCGTGCCGACGTCAGAGAAGAAATAGGTATGCAGATCCTCGATCTCGACGGAGTTGCGCTCGTCGTGCATCTTGGTCAGATACTCGGATTCGGGGACGTTTTTGCGTTTATAACGCTTTTCAAACTGGTTGGTGATCTTCCGGTTTTCTTTGGAAATCCGGCGGGATTCTTTGGCGGACAGATAGCCCTCGCCTTTATTCTTTGCCATCGTATCCCCTCCTTATCTCTTCATCTTCGGGTCAAACGCATCGCGCAGACCGTCGCCGACGATATTGAACGCAAGGACCGTCAACAGCAGCAGAACGCCGGCCGGGATCCAGATGTTCCAATAGTGCGTCAGCACGAAGGTATTGTTGACGTCGTTGATGATATTGCCCCAGGAAGCGAACGGGAAGCGGACGCCGAGGCCGAGGAACGAAAGCGTCGCCTCGGTGATGATGGTGCCGCCCAGACCCATCGTCATGGTGACGATCAACTGGGGAATGACGTTGGGGATAAGGTGCTTGAAGATGCGCCGCGAAACGCGGATGCCGGTCGCCTCGGTAGCGGTCATAAACTCCTGCTCACGCAGAGAGAGGATCTGACCGCGGACAAGGCGGGCGATGCTGGGCCAGCCGAGGAAGCCGAGAATGAGCATCAAAGCAAGCATTCGCTTGGCCGGTGCCATATTGGCGACATCCATCGCCGCGCCGATAATGATGATGATCGGCATGGAGGGGATGCAATAGAAGATATCGACGATACGCATCATCAGGTTGTCGACACGGCCGCCGAAATAGCCGGAAATGCCGCCGAAAATGACGCCGAGAACGGTCTCGATGATCACGACGATAAAGCCGATGATCAGCGATACGCGGCCGCCGTACATCAGACGGGTCAGCATGTCCATACCGTTGCGGTCGGTACCGAGCCAATGCTGCTTGCTGGGGGTGGCGTAGGTGTCGAACACGCGGGTGTCGATCTCCTGCCGGACGTCCCAATACCGTTTGCCGGCGTCGTAGCTGAGAATGTAATCGGCAACGACCTCGTTGCCGTTATCGTCGGTGGTGACGTATTGGAACGA
Organism: Oscillospiraceae bacterium; assembly: GCA_902796315.1. Taxonomy (GTDB): domain Bacteria; phylum Bacillota; class Clostridia; order Oscillospirales; family Acutalibacteraceae; genus DTU089. The sequence continues at coordinate 15,345 of CADBON010000172.1, forward strand.
ATTATCGCGCTTTTCAACGGCATCGATCAGTTTGTTTTTGAAATCGCGCGAGAGCACGACGTCGCCCATAATGGCGCGGACGGTATACTCGCTGACGTAACCGATCTCTTTGCCGGCGTCGTCAAAAATGACGCCCTCTTTGTCAAGCGTATAGGTCTTGCCGTCAGCGGTGAAAGAAGTCTTCTGCGTCTCGGTCGCCGTGAGCGCGCCGTAAACGAACGGGAAACCGAACGTATCGTTGCTTTCGGAGGCAAAGACGTTTTTGATGCTGGCAATACCGACGAGCGAACCGTCGACGGTGACGGTATACAGATCGTCGCTGACCTTCGTCAGCTGATACTGCTTGTCGTTATACATGAACGAATTCTCTTTGCGCTGCAGGGCAAGCGTGGTGTTGGCAAGCGCGGCGCCGGAGAACAATTCGGTGTCGGCAGGGGTATAGAGGAAGGACGTGTTCTTTGTGATCCCCGCGTAATCCTTCGTTTGTTTTTCGTCGCGATAGAATTTATCGTCCTGTTTATACGGCGAAACCAGGCCGCCGATGAACGAAAAGACGAACATGATGATCAGGATCACCATACCCGTAACGGCAAGGCGGTTGCGGATAAAGCGCTTGGCGACCAGTGCGCCGGGAGACAGCACCTTGACGCGGCGATCGTCGTTCAGCGAATACTTGTTGTTGCTTTCGCCGTTTTCTGCGGCGAGAGGGGTCTTGATGTCTTTTTTGCTCATACCGTCGCCCCCCTTACGAAATGCGGACTCTCGGGTCGACGACCGCGTAGAGAATATCGGAAATCAGGTTGCCCAACAGCGTCAATATGGCAAGGAAGACCATATAGAACATAAAGAACGGGATATCGCCCGATACCATAGATTGATAGGACGTGAAGCCGATGCCCGGAATGGAATACAGCGTTTCGGTGATCAGCGCGCCGGAGAAAAGACCCGGCAGAGAGCCGCCGACGATGGTAACGATCGGCACAAGGGTGTTGCGGAAGGCGTGTTTGTAAATGACCTTGTGCTCCGAAAGGCCCTTGGCTCTGGCGGTGCGGATATAGTCGGCGTTGAGCACTTCGAGCATATTGGTGCGGGTATAGCGCATCAGGCCGCCCATGCTGACCACAACGAGCGTAATGATGGGCAAGACCAGATGGTGCGCCTTGTCAAAGAACTGCCCGAGAGCGGTCAGGTTGTTATAATCACGGCCGACCAATCCGTACAACTCGAACCAGCCGAGTTTGACGGAAAAGACCAGTTTCAGCAGCGAAGCGAAGAAGAACGTCGGCAAACTGATGCCAGCCAACGCAACGACGGAAATGACATAATCCGTCTTGCTGTACTGCTTGGTGGCGGCGATGATGCCCAGCGGAATGGCGATGATGAGTTCAAAGAAGAACGAAACGGCGCCCATCACAAAGGACAGCCAGACCGTGTCGTTGAACTTCTGCACGACGGGCACCGTCCAGCGCCAGCTGTCGCCGAACTCGCCGCGGAACATACTGCCGAGCCAGCGGAAGAAGCCGACAATGATGCCGCCGTCCATGTTGTACATCTGCGTCAACTGCTGCATCCACTCTTCATAGCTTTTCGACCCGGGCTGCATGGATTTCTGCCGCGCGGTGGCCTCGATGAACGAGGTCGGCAGGCAGCGCATGAGCACGTAGATGATAAACGCCACGAAGAACAGGATCACAATCGATTGCAGGATCCTTTTGACGATGTACTTTCGCACTTTTACACCACTCCATTTTCTGTTGGGGGACTTTCGGATATGTAATGCATATCACTAAACCGTCGAAATTCGGCGGTTTAGTGATAGGCACTGCATCCGCGATAAGAAACGGCAACTACCGAGGGCAGATAATTGCTTACCTGCCCTCAGTAGAGTCAGTTAACCAATACGATCAGCCGTTATAAGCGTTACGCTTATTTCATCTCCAGGTTCTGGATCTCAGCCAGCCAGGTGTAATACGTGGTGATATCGGGAGTGACCGTATCCATATTCACGCGGGCGGTAGAGAAGATGATGGCGTTCTGGCGCTGATAAACAGGAACTTCAACAGCCCAGTCGACGATGATGTCGAGGCAGCTCTTGTACATCTGTTTTCTGTACGCCTGGTCAAAGCTCGCACGAGCGTCAAGGATGAGCTTGTCGAGTTTCGCGTCGGCAATGTCGTACATATAGTTGGAGCCGCCGGGATCTTTGCCGGACTCAACGCCGGAATAGTAAACCTGATACATATCCGGATCGGGAGTGGCGCCCCAAGCCGCGCACCACATCGGGACCTTGTCGGCCTGAATGCCGGTCCAAAGGTCGGCGGAGTTGGCAAGGTCTTTGACGTTCAGGGTGATGCCGATGGTCTTCAGCGCGTCGGAAGCCAGGTTCAGCATCATGAAGGACGGATGGTCGCCGGCACCGTCAGCGGGGATCCAAACTTCATAGTCGAGTCTGGCGCCTTCGGGAGCGGCAGTGACTTTACCGTCGGCAACCGTGTAACCGGCAGCCTCGAAGTAACCGAGAGCAGCTTTCAGAGCGGCAGCGGCCTTCGCGTCGGCGTCCATATCGGAGGTGTAGATGTCTTTGCCCTCAACATCCTTGGAGAACGCGATCTGATAATCAGCGTCGGTCGACTGCGGAGCAGCCCAGGAAGTATCGGAGATCGGGTAGTTGATGACGGAAGCGGTTTCGCCATAGTAGGAGTCGACCGTGACGTCACGATAGACAGAGAAGACGGTGGCGAACGCTTTACGAAGGTTCTTGGAAGCCTCGGAGCCGATGTCGCCGCCGACGTTGACGGCCTTGGCGCTGATGCCGAGGTAGCCGTAGCCGAGGTTGTTAACGGTGTCGGTGGTGATCACGTCGCCGTTGACGCTGTCGTTGCCGTTGGCCTCTTTGATGGCCTTGACGGTGTCGGTGCTGTAGGACGGATCGGTGATGTCGACCTTGCCGGTGATAACGCCGTTCAGCTTATCTTCGTCGGAAGACTCAAGGAACTGGACGTTCTTGGTCTTGGGAGCGCCGAGATAATAGCTGTCGTTCGACTCGAAGTAAACAACGCCGTTCTCGAACTTGATGAACTTGTAGGGGCCGGCGCCCATGGGCTGGGTCGTCTTGGCGCGGACGGTGGAAAGGTCGCCCTTGTCAAAGCCGAACATATTCTTGTCAAGATCGAATTTGCTGGTGTCGCCGTAGTAATGCAGCGGGGCGATGTTGATGCCGAACTGATAGATAGCAGTGGCGTCGACCTGGGTCAGGGTGATGCGGAAGGTGTTGTCGCCGGTCTTCTTGATGCCTTCGATGTTGGCAGCACTGTCGCCGGTCTTAACGCCCTTCTGATAAGAAGCGTAGTCGTTCATGAAGTCGAACAGGCTGGTGTTGGCAGTCTCCGTGCCGGAAAGGGTGGCGTAATCAACGTAACCCTCTTCGGTGGTGTAACCGGCCTCGATCGCCTTGAAGAAATCGGCAGCGGTGCCTTTTTCGTCAATTTCAAAGCCCCAGTTCGCAGCGCAAGCGGCAACGGAATCATCTTCCTTGTTGTAGCCGGCGGCTTTGCAGTAATCGACAATGTCCTGAGCGAACTTCTCGCCGGCCTGATCGATGTCAGCCCAGAGAGCGGTCTGCTGCTCTTCGGTCCAGAGTTTGAACTCTTTGTTGTCTCTGCCAGCCTTGGTGATCAGGTTGAACAGGGTGTCCATGCCGGCACGATACTCTTCCATGCCCTTGATGGGAAGGGAGAAGAAGGTCGAAGAGCCGTCATAGGTCGGGTCGCAGAGTACGTAGATCGAGAAGAAGACGTCGTCCAGCGTGACTTTTTCGCCATCGGAGAACTTGATGTCATCGCGCATCTCGAAATCGTAATCGACGGTACCGTCGGCGTTCTCGGTGATCTTGACATCGGCCGGGCCGTCATAGTGATAGCTGGTGCCGTTGTACTCACGATCTTCACCGGTTTTGCCGAGTTCAACGACAGCGCCCTGACGGTCGATACCGAGCAGAGAGATCTGCGTCATGGTCGACACGTCCTGGTCGTAAGCCGTCTCCGCAAAGAAGGGGGAGAACTTACTGGAGAAGTTGGAATAACCGACAACAAGGGGCTTGTCGCTGGTTTTGCCATCATTCCCCGGCTTTTTCTGGCAGCCCGCGAACGCAGTCACTACGAGCACGAGCGCAAGAACAATTGCGAGAATTCTTTTCATGTTTGACACTCCTTTGATAGATTATATTTTAAGGCGTCAGCCAAAAAATAACGAACTTAAACGGGCTTCCATTTTAAGCGCCGAAAATACCGGCGCAGCAGAAACCCGGCGGCCGAGGCGAGCACTTCAAGCGCCAGTTGCAGGACGCTTGCGGCAAACCCCTCCCCCGCCCCGTTAAGGGCAAGGAACACGACCGAGCCGACAAAGGCGGCCGCAGCGAACACACCGAGAAACAGCAGCGCGTTCGGGATGATTTTCGTCACCGACTCATAAACGTACCGTTTCATACGGTCGCCCGCGTAGAGCAGGCGCACGGTGTTCCACACCAGCAGAAAGACGGAGATAACCTCACCCAAAAAGGGCAGCAGCACGTAAAAGGTGTTTTTCATGCCGCCGGCGGTCAGCAACCCCTGTGCGGCGACAAGGGCCACGGCGCAAACGCCGAGACAGGCAAACACACGGCAGCGTCCGCCGTAGGCCGCCGCGTCAACGGGCGCGTAATAGCCGCCGGTGTAGACGTACTCGCCGTCTGCCGATCGTTTGTAATCGTTTAGGGTAGACCACTTTTTCGGGTTCTTCATGGTATCTAAAATCCATCCGAGAAATAATAGCACAATCCGCAGAAAGAATCAATACTTTTTGCGTTTTTCCCGTCGAAATTCTACGTTAAACGAGTTTGGACGTATCGAACGCGTCGAGCCACGCCTTTGCGCGCTCACAGACGGTGCGCAGGGTGTTCTCGTCGAACGGGCTGTCGAGCCCGGCGTTCTTCAGCAGTTCGGGGAACGAAGCGCTGCCGCCCTGCTTGGTGTAGGCCATATAATGCGCCCAGGCGTTATCGCGGTCGGTCTGCGCAAGCGCCCAGATCTCAAGAGCGACGGTCTGCGCCAGGCAGTAGTCGATGTAATAGAACGGTGAGGAATAGATGTGGTGCTGACGCTGCCACGCCTCACCGTCGGCGTAGAACGGGATCTCGCCGTCCAAGCGCACCCAGGGCATATACATCTGCTGCAGTTCCTTCCAAACGGCGTGGCGCTCGGCAGGCGTCATATCCGGTTTCTCAAAGACGGCGTGCTGGAAATGGTCGACCAGCGTGCCGTACGGGATAAACGTCACCGAACCCGCCAGGTGGCTGTAATAGAACTTCTGCGTGTCGGGGCCGAAGAAGCCCTCTTCCCACGGCCAGGCAAGGAACTCCATCGACATGGAGTGGACCTCGCAGCTTTCCATCCCCGGCCAGATGGTCTCGCAAGGAACGCGGTGGCGGTTCATCCACGCGGCGAAGGCGTGACCGGCCTCGTGGGTAACGGTCTCAACGTCGTCGCGGGTGCCGTTGAAATTGGCGAAGATGAAGGGCTGGTCGTCATAATCGGGCAGCGACGTGCAGTAACCGCCCGCCTGTTTGCCGTCGGTGGAGAGCACGTCGAGCAGCTCGTTGTCGAGCATCATGCGGAAGAAGGCGCTTGTTTCGGGCGAAAGCGCGTCATAGAACGTGCGGGCGTGCGAGAGAATGCCGTCGGCATCCACGCACGGACGGGCGTTGCCGCTGCGGAACATCAGCGCGTTGTCGGCGTAATTCATCGGGTACTCTTTGCCCAGACGTTTCGCCTGCTCGCGGTAGATGCTGTCGGCGATGGGAACGAGGTACTTGACGACCGCCTTGCGGAATTTTTCAACGTCCTGCTGCCCGTAGCCGATGCGCTGCATACGGTAATAGCCCATCGGAATATAGCCGCCGTAGCCGAGTTTTTTGCCCATGCTGTCGCGCAGATGCACGAGTTTGTCGTAAATCTCGTCGAGCGCGGCCTGGTTGGCCTTGTACCACGCGCCCTCCGCGCACCACGCTTCAAGGCGGGTGGCGTCGTCGGCGTCGGTCTTATAGGGCGACAGGCGCGAAAGCGTGCACGTTTCGCCGCGGAAGGGAATCTGGGCGGAGGCGAGCAGTTTTTCGTACGCCTGGGTCAATTCATTCTCTTGCTGCAGTTCGGGGATGATGTCGGGCGAAAAGGTTTTGAACTCCATCTCCGCTTTGGTGAAGATAATGGAGCCGAACTCTTTTTCGAACTCGGGACGGAACTTGCTTTTCAGCAGAGCTTCGGTCCAGAGTTGGCTGTACCCCTGCAGTTCGGGCACGGTTTCATTCCAAAAACTCTCTTCGGCGTCAAAGAAGGCGTCGCGGGTGTCGATGGAATGACGGATGCTTACAAAAGTAGCGGCCGTTTCGACGTGGCGCATCAATTGATCCTTTTCAAGAAAGGCCGAACGCGCTTCGTCGTAAGAGGCGGCGTCGGTGAGCCGCTGTGTGAGTGCGGTAAACTGCGCTTTGATCTCGTCGAGATCCGGTCGCTCGTAACGGATATCTGAAAACTTCAAAATGACACCTTCAAACTCTATTTTAAAATATGAAATATAATACCATAATCCCCCTTTTAATTCAACAAATATGACAAAAATGTAACTTTTGTTGTTTCCCAAAAAGAAAAACGCCCTCCCGTTTGGGAGGGCGCGGAAAAAGCGATCAGTCTGCCGTCAGAGCGCGGATGTAGCGTTTGAAGAACGCCACGCCGTCCTCCAGCGAGTCGACGGGGATACGCTCGTTGGTGCCGTGGGTGGTCATCAGCAGCGAGGTGCTGACAAGGAACGGCGAATAGCGGTAGATGTTGTCGCAGACGGGCTCGTAGTTGCGGGCATCGGTGCCGCCCATGACAAGGTACGGCGCGACGATGTTCTCGGGGCCCATCTTCTGGCAGATATCGGCAATCGCCTTAAAGGCGCGGCTGTCGGTGGGCGAAATTTGCGAGGGATTGTTGCCCTTGATGAAGTTCACCTCGGCGCCGGGGCAGTATTTACGGATGTGCTTTTCGACGTCGTCGATGGTCTGACCGGGCATAATGCGGAAGTTGGCGACGGCGGCGGCGCGCTGCGGCAGTACGTTGGGCGCGGGACTGGCGCTTGCCATGGTGACGGCGGTGGTGGTGCGCATCATGGACGCGGACTGCGGGATCGACACGCCGACCTTTTGGATCAGCGGTTTGAGCAGCGGCAGGTTGCAGGTTACAATGCGCGCGGGATAACTGACGTTGCGGCCGATGGCGTTGAACAGCGCCCACAACTGGGGCGTCAGCTCCTCTTTGAACTGATGATTCTCGAGATTGACGATCATTTTCGCAAGTTCGCCCAGCGCGTTGTGCTTGGGCGCGGCCGAGGAGTGGCCGCCCTTGCCGGTGACCGCGATCTCAAAATCGACGTGACCTTTTTCGGCAATGCCGACGCCGGCGAGATTGCGCTGAATCAGGCCCTTGATGTGGACGGGCAGAATGGCGCCGCCTTCGTCAATGACGCTGTCGAGGCGGATGCCGTGATCGCGGAACCAGGACATCATGCAATAGGCGCCGCACTCTTCTTCCTCGGCCATGACCTCTTCGTTATGACCGAAGCAGAGATACACGTCGCGCTCGGGGACGTAGCCCTCTTCCAAAAGGGTCTCGACCGCTTCCATAACGCCGATGAGGTGGTTCTTGATATCCAGCGCGCCGCGGCCCCAGACGAAACCGTCCGCGACCTCGCCGCCGAAGGGCGGATGCTCCCAGTCCCCTTCCGTACCCTCGGAGATGGGGACGACGTCCTGATGGGCAAGCAGGGCGATGGGCTCACGCTCGGGGTGCTCGCTCGCCCAATGATACATCAAGCTTTTGCGCGAGATGATCTGCAATTCGAGTTTTTCGTGGATGAGGGGGTACGCTTCCTTCAAAAAGGTGTGGAAGGCGTCAAACTGGGCCCAGTCGACCTTCTCAACGTCGCGGTACGAAACGGTGGGGATCTGTATCGCGCGGGAAAGATGGTCGATGTAGCGCTGCACGTCCACCTTTTCGGGGGCGAGTTTTTGGCTCTCGTCGACTTTGTCCGGCTTGAAGGTGGTGGCGGCGCGCACGGCGCTTACGCCGAGACCCGCTGCCGCGGCAATCCCGATACCGGCGGCGATGTGTTTGGCTTTTTTACTCATAAACGGTCACTCCTTTTTTAGGAAATTGATAACTAAAACAGAGAAATCTGGTCGCTTTCCGGCAGATTGCCGAAAGCGCCGCAGACGCGCAGCGTTTCGATCGCGGCGGACGAAGCGCCGGAACGGACGGCGAAATCTTCAATGGAGGTAAAGCGTGCAGTATCGTTCACGCGGGCGTTCGCCATCTGACGGGCGGCCGCGTCGCCGACGCCGGGAAGTGCGGAAAACGGCATACGGATCTTGCCGTCCTCCGGCTCATAGGACGTGGCGGTGGATTTGTAAATATCGATCGGCAAAAACTCGACGCCGCGCGCCATCGCTTCGTAAACGATGCGCATGAACTCCAATTTTTTGTTTTCGACTTCACTGGTCTCTTTATTCTTTTCTTTGGCTTCCAAAAGACGGATGTAAGTCTTGACGGCATCCTTGCCCTTGGACATGGATTCGCTGTCGATATAGGTGCTGCGCACGGTGAAATAGGCGGCGTAATACTCCAGTTTGCGATAGAGTTTGAACCATGCAAGACGCAGCGACGCGATGATGTACGCCGCGGCGTGCGCCTTGGGGAAGAGGTACTGGATCTTGCGGCAGCTCTCGATGTACCACTCGGGGACGTTGTGCTGACGCATCAGTTCCTCCTGCTCGGGCTTAAGCAGTTTGTTCTTTTTGCGGACAGTCTCCATAATATTGAATGCGTCGGAAGGGTCCAGTCCCGCGTGCATCAGATAGACCATGATGCTGTCACGGGTGCCGACGACCTCGGAGATGTTGCAGGTGCCGTTGTGGATCAGTTCCTGCGCGTTGCCCAGCCACACGTCGGTGCCGTGCGAAAGGCCCGATATCTGCAGCAGATCGGAGAAGGTCTTGGGCTGGGCCTCCATCAGCATATCGCGGGTAAAGCCGGTACCCATTTCCGGGATCGACAGCGTGCCGTTGGGCCAGTCGATCTCCTCGGCGGTAACGCCCAGCGGTTCGGGCGAAGTGCACAGTTCGATCAACTTGCGGTCGGTGATGTCGATATCCATGACGTCGATGCCGGTCAAGTCATAGAGGTGCTTGTAAATAGACGGCACATCGTGACCGAGCTCGTCGAGTTTGAGCAGCGTGTCGTGCATGGAGTTGAAGTCAAAGTGGGTGGTGATGATGTCGGAATCGGTATCTTCGGCGGGGTGCTGAACGGGGGTGAAATCGGTCACGTCATACTCGGCCGGCACGACGACCATACCGCCCGGATGCTGACCCGTGGTGCGCTTGACGCCGGTACAACCCGCGATGATGCGGTTCTCTTCAGCGCGGCTGTATACGAGGCCGCGCTCTTCGCAATACTTTTTGACAAAGCCGTAGGCAGTCTTTTCGGCAAGACCCGAAATGGTGCCGGCCTTGAACACGTGGCTTTTTCCGAACAGTTCTTCGGTATAGCGGTGCGCCTGCGACTGGAATTCGCCCGAGAAGTTGAGGTCGATATCAGGCGACTTGTCGCCCTTGAAGCCGAGGAAGGTCTCAAACGGGATCTCGTGACCGTCGCGGATCATCGGCGCGCCGCACTCGGGGCAGTTCTTCGGCGGCAGGTCAAAGCCGGAGCCGACCTCGTTATGCGTAAAGAACTCGGAATATTTGCACTGTGGGCAGCGGTAATGCGGCGCGAGCGGGTTGACCTCGGAAATGCCGGCCATGATGGCAACAAAGGACGAACCGACGGAACCGCGCGAGCCGACGTAATAGCCGTGCTCTTCGGAATTCTTGACCAGTTTACGGGCGATCATATACAAACCGGCAAAGCCGTGCTCGATGATGGAGGACAGTTCTTTGTCGAGCCGGGCGCGGACGATTTCGGGCAGCGGGTCGCCGTACCACTCCTTGGCGCGCTCCCAGCAAAAGCGCGGCAGGTCCTCGTTGGCGCCCTCGATTTTGGGATCGAAGGTGCCGTCGGGAATGGGCAGTATGTCACCGTCGATCATATCCGCCACGCGGTTGGGGTTGGTGATAACGACCTCTTTCGCCGCCTCGTCACCGAGGTAGGCAAAATCGGCAAGCATTTCATCCGTTGTCTTAAAGTACAGCGGCGCCTGGTTGTCGGCGTCGGTAAAGCCCTGCCCCGCCTGCAGAACGGCACGGATCTTGGCATCGGTCTTTTTGAGGAAATGGACGTCGCCCGTGGCGCAGGTCATTTTCCCCAATTCGTCCGCGAGCGAGATGATGTCGCGGTTGATCTGATGCAGATCGTCGAAGGAGTTGACCGTTTCGTACTTGATGCGGGACTCGTCCTTGCGGATGGCGGCCTTATCGACCATAAAAGCGTTGTTGCCGTCGGGCTGGATCTCAAGATAATCGTAGAACGAGGCGACCTCTTTGAGTCGGTCGAAGCTGATGACGCCGGAACGGTAATCGAGCATGGCGTCGTACACCTCGCCGTAGCAGCAGGCGCCGCCGACGATCAGCCCTTCGCGGTACTTCGCGATAAGACTTTTGGGCATACGCGGCTTTTTATGGAAATAGTTCAGGTTGGACTCGGAAACCAGCTGGTAAAGGTTTTTGAGGCCGGTCTTGTTTTTGACGAGCAGAATGCAATGGAACATCCGCTGCTGTTTGATGGCGGCGTCGGTCATCATCGTGCCGTCGTCCAAATAATCGTTCACGAGGTAGCACTCGCAGCCGTAAAGGATTTTCAGATCGGTGCCGCGGGCGGCGTTGCAGGCGTCCGGGAAAGATTGGACGTCGCCGTGGTCGGTGATGGCGAGGGCACGATGCCCCCATTTCAGGGCGCGTTTGACAAGGGCCGTTGTGTCGGTCACGGCGTCCATAGCGCTCATTTTGGTATGGCAGTGCAATTCAACGCGCTTTTCCAGCGCGTTGTCGGTCTCTTCAACGCGGTCGACGGAACAGAGCGACGTGACCTTGATCTCATAGTCGCGATCATATTTATCATAGAGGAACTCGCCCTTGACCAACACGGTCATGCCGACGGCGATCCTGTTTTCCAGCGATTCGAGATTCTCTTTTTGATCGACGATCTTACACATATGGGAGTATGAGTCGTCGGTAATATCAAACGTCAGAATAAGTTTGCGGCCATCGCGCGTCTCGCGCCGCTCGTAGCGGAACACGGTACCCCAGCAGACGACGGTGCCGTCTTCGACCGTTATGTCGGCAAGCGGCGTGGGTTTGTTGGGAATATCGGAGCCGAACAGGACTTTGAGATTGGAATAGTCGATTGGCACGCCCTCAAAGGAGCGGTCCTTGGGCCTTTCGGGCAGATTGCGGCGGTCGATGTCGCGCTGAAAGGCGACGAAATCTTCGCGGTCGCTGTTCTCACCTTTCATATCGACCTGAACGTCAAGCCCCGAAAAGTGGGCGGCGATATAGTCGTGCAGGAACTTGTCCGCCGAGGCCGCCAAGCAGATGTCGCGCCCGCCGTTGAGGCACAGGGTGAACACGCCGCCCTCATAGGTCGGCACGACGTTGTCGAGATAGCCGTTTGTCTGCGGCACCTTATTGCGCAGCACACGCACCAGCCACTTGAAGCAGGACGGTTCGAACGCCGACTGCGGCAGGTTGTAATCGAAATCCACCCGGCGCAGGCCGAGAGCGCACCGCACCTCTTCGGCGATCTTTTTGAGCGACAGGACGTCGGAAAACTTGGGAAAATGTAAAACCGCAGTCAGGGACTGGGTCGCGTTATCGATCACAAGATTCTCAAACTCCGCCTCCGACAGGCAGGCGCGGAGTTGGTCATCTTTGATGATTTGATCAAAATAATCAAGAAAACGGTACGTCATAACTTTTGTATTTCAGCCAGCAACGCGCTGACGATTTCTTCCTCCGGAACTTTTTTGAGAATGGTATCCTTTTTGAAAATGACGCCGCAGCCGTCGCCGCCGGCAACGCCGATATCGGCCTCACGCGCTTCTCCGGGCCCGTTGACGACACAGCCCATTACGGCGATCTTCAGCGGTTTGCGGATGTCTTTGACGGCGTCCTCAACCTGTTCGGCCAGCGAAACCAGGTCAATTTTGGTACGCCCGCAGGTCGGGCAGGAAACGATTTGAGGCGTTTCGACGCGCAGGTCGAGCGCCTTGAGAATGTCTTTGGCGGCGTAAATCTCGCGCACGGGGTCGCCGGTGACGGAAACGCGCACCGTGTCGCCGACGCCGTCCAACAGCAGCGCGCCGATGCCGACGGCGGATTTCACGAGCGCGGCGCGTTCGGTACCCGCTTCGGTCACGCCGAGGTGCAGCGGGTAGTCGCACTGTTCGGCGACCAGACGGTAAGCGCGCACCATCGTCGGCACGTCGGACGATTTGAGTGACAAAACAATGTCGGTAAACCCGACGTCCTCCAGCAATTTGACGTGACGGAAAGCGCTCTCGGAAAGCGCTTCGGCCGTTGCGCCGCCGTACTTTGCCAAAAGGTCTTTTTCAAGCGAGCCGGAATTGACACCGATGCGAATGGGGATATGCCGCTGCCCGCAGGCGTCGGCAACGGCGGCCACACGGTCCGCCCCGCCGATGTTGCCCGGGTTGATGCGGATCTTATCGGCACCCGCACGTACGCACTCCAGCGCAAGGCGGTAATCAAAATGAATATCCGCAACAAGCGGGATCTTTGCGTGTTCTTTCAGTTTTCCGAAAACGGGCACGGCGTCCGCATCGGGGACCGCCATGCGGATGATCTCGCAGCCGGCCTCCTCCAGTTGGCGCAGCTGGCGCAGATTGCCGTCAAAGTCGTGGGCTTCCGCATTGAGCATGGACTGAACGGATATCGGCGCAGCGCCGCCGACGGGCACGCCGCCGACGAGGACCTGTCTGGTTTTGCGTCTTTCCATAACCTTACACGACCTTTATGATGTCGCTGACCGTTACGACGGCCATAAACAACAGCAGAATGATCAGCCCGACGGTGTGCACAAGCCCCTCTTTCTTGGCGGGGATGGGCTTGCGGCGGATGGCCTCGATGAGCAAAAAGAACAGACGGCCGCCGTCGAGCGCGGGAATGGGCATCAGGTTGAAAACACCGACGTTGATAGTAATCATCGACAGCAGCGACAACGCCGTCAGCATTTTTTCGCGGAAGTTTTCCGCCTGTTGGGTCGTTTCGGCGATGGCAGTGATGGTGCCGACAGGGCCGGAAATATCTTTCATGCCGTATTTCCCCGTCACCAAGTCCACCAGACTCAACCGCACCATCTGCACGATCGACGCAGAATCAAGAAAGGCGTTTTTGAGAACGCCGAAGAAGGTCGGCTCATACCCGAGAATTTGAAAATCCTGCTCGATATACTGCCGCCCCTCATACTCGAACTGGTGGAAAGGAACGTCCTTGATCTCCAGTTTCTGCCCGTCGCGGCGAACGGTAAAATCGCTGGTGCTGTCCGGGTCGCGGATGAGGTTGAAACCGACGCCCTTGAACGAATAGACGGGCGTTCCGTTGATGGCGAGGATCTCATCGCCGACCTGCAAATACTGCGAACTGGCGGCACCGTCGACAAAGCCCGCGATCTCGCGCGTGCCGATCAGTTCGTCGCACGACAGGCAGATGCCGACGACCAGCACGCCGAGCAGCATATTGAGCACGGCACCCGCGGCGACGATGATAAAGCGCTGCCAGACGGGTTTCGCATTGAACGAACGCTCATCCTGGCTTTCGCCGTCCTCCCCTTCCATGGCGCAGAAACCGCCGATGGGGAACAGGCGCAGAGAATAGAGCGTTTCGCCCTTTTGGTGTTTGAGGATCTTGGGCCCCATGCCGAGCGCGAACTCGTTGACCTTGACGCCGAAGAGTTTGGCAAAGGCGAAATGGCCGAACTCGTGAATGGCGATAATGATGCCGAAAAGGAAGATCGCCAGCAGGAACGGCCAGACGTTCCCCCAAACGGTACCGATGTTCATACTCTCACTCCTTCACAAGTTCCCGTACACGCCGCCGCATAAGCGCGTCAACGGCAAAGACGTCGTCGGGTGTGTAATCCGCCTTGTTTTCGATGGACGACGAGGCGCGGCGGATGAAATCGGGGATGTCGATAAAACGGATCTTCCCCTGCCGGAAAAGAAGGTTTGCCTCCTCATTGGCGCAGTTGACGGCCGCCGGCATCAGCCCGCCTTCCCGCAGTGCGGCGCGGCAAATCTCCATACACGGAAACGCCTCGTTGTCGGGCGGGAAGAAAGTCAGTTTACCGACTTCACCCAGATCGAGCTGCTTTTCGGGAGACGGCCGGCGCTCGGGATAGGTCAGCGCGAACTGAATGGGCAGGCGCATATCGGGATGCCCAAGCTGCGCAAGAACGGAATTGTCGGTAAACTCGATCAGCGAATGGACGATACTCTCACGGTGAACGACCACGTCGATCTGCTCCTCGGCGACGTCGAACAGCCAATAGGCCTCGATGATCTCCAACCCCTTGTTGAACATTGTAGCACTGTCAATGGTTATTTTTTGACCCATTGACCAACTGGGGTGTTTGAGGGCGTCGGAAAGGGTGACGTTCTCAAGGTCGCGCCGCGTTTTTCCGAAAAACGGGCCGCCCGACGCGGTCAGGATCAACCGCTTGAGGGCACGGTTCGGGGGCGACGCCAGCAGGCACTGAAAAATGGCGGAATGCTCGCTGTCGACGGGCAGGATCTTGACGCGCCGTCTTGCGGCGGCCTCGGTCACGAGCCGGCCGCCGGTCACGAGCGATTCTTTATTGGCAAGGGCGATGGTCTTGCCCGCGCCGATGGCCTCCAACGTAGGACGAAGACCGGCAATGCCGACGATGGCGTTAAGGGTAACGTCGCCGTCCGCACCCGCGCCGCAAAAAGCGACGCCGTCGGCCCCGGCAAGCACCCGGGTCGACGTGTCGGCAACGCGGACCTTCAGATCCGCGGCGGCCTCTTCGTTAAACAGAGCGGCATAGGCGGGGCGGAACTCGCGTATCTGTGCTTCGAGCGCGGCCACGTCGGAACCCGCGGCGAGCGATTCGACGCGAAACCCGCAGGTGCGGGCAACGTCAAGCGACTGAACGCCGATTGACCCCGTGGAGCCGAGCAGATTCAACCCTTTCATCGAACGAACCTTTCCATCAGCGTGACGGCGGCGAACAGCGTGGGCATCACAAAGAGCACGCTGTCAAAACGGTCCATGATGCCGCCGTGTCCGGGCAGAATGTTGCTGAAATCTTTAATGCCGAAATTGCGTTTGATCGTGGATGCGGCAAGGTCGCCGAACATACCGACGATCGAAAGCGGCACGCTGATCAGCGCGACGCTGAGATAGGAAAGACCCGTTTCGCCGGCGTCGAAAAAGAACCTTTTGAACACCGCGAACAGCGCGAGGTTCAGCAGTACGCAGCCGACCACGCCGCCGACGGCGCCCTCAACGGATTTTTTCGGGCTGATCTTCGGGCAGAGTTTGTGTTTGCCGAACTTACTGCCGACGAAATAGGCGAAAATATCGGTCATCCACGCCGAAAAATACGCAAACAAAATCAGAAAAATGCCGTCCGTACGGGAAAAGCCCGCAAAGTTTTTGTCCGCGTCGCGGAAGACGAGCATCAGCGAAAACGAAAACGGGATGCAGACGGAAGCGAAGATCGCCGTGACCGCCTGCTCGAACTTCGTCTTTTCAAACTCGAACAGCATAAACACGAAAATCAAAATCACGTAAGCGCTGCCGAAGGCGGCGACGGGGATCTTGACGCCGTAGTTGACGAGAAACGGCACGGCTGCGCTCAGCATGAGCGACGCGCCGTAGATCAGTTTGTTGCGCAACCCGACGGCGTGTTCCACCTCCCACACGGCGGCCACACACAAAAACGCGAGAAACGCCGCAAAGACGGGGATTTTCAGATTCATGCAGAACAGCGCGCCGATAAAGACGACGGCAGCCAGCACGCCGGTTATGATTCTTTGTTTCATAGTATCACCAAAAGGAAGGGATTTACACGCCGCCGAAACGCCGGCTGCGTTTTGCGTAATCTTCGATCACGCGGTTGACGTCCTGCTCGGTAAAATCCGGCCACAGAACGTCGGAAAACCAGAGCTCGGAATAGGCGGACTGCCACGTCAGAAAGTTGGAGAGCCGCAATTCCCCGCTGGGACGGACGATGATGTCGGGATCGGGCTGACCGGCGGTGTAAAGGCGGTCGGCCACGGTCTGTTCGGTAATGTCGGCGGGCGCAAGCGAACCGTCCGCAACCTGTGCGGCGATCTGCTGCACGGCGTGCACGATCTCGTCACGTCCGCCGTAATTGAGGGCGATATTAACGTGCACGCGGTCGTACATCGCGGTCTTGCGCTCGGCGCGTTCGATCAGTTCCAACAGTTCCGCGGGCAGGCCGTCGCGCCGGCCGATGAAATGCAGGCGCATTTGCCGCGTCTCGTTATCGCCAAGACGCAGCTCGCCGTCGCTCAAATACTCGGTGAACAGTTCCATCAAACCGGCGACCTCCTGACGCGGACGGTGCCAGTTCTCGGTGGAAAAGGCGTAGAACGTCATATAGCGGATGCCGACGTCGGCGCAATACTCGCCGATTTTCTTAAAGACCTTGGCGCCCTCTTTATGGCCCTCGCCGCGCGGCAGACCGCGCCGTTTGGCCCAGCGGCCGTTGCCGTCCATAATAAAGCCGATATGGGTCGGCAGAACGTCAAAATGAGGCAGATTCCCGTTCATGTCAGATGGCCATGATCTCTTTGGACTTGTCGTCCGCGACGGTATCGATCTTTTTGATGAAATCGTCGGTGACCTTCTGCAGTTCTTCCTCGGCGTCCTTCTGATCGTCTTCGGTGATCTCGGACGCTTTCTTCAGCGCTTTGATTTTTTCCATCGCGTCGCGGCGCACGTTGCGGACGGCGACCTTGGCTTCTTCCGCATACTTGGAAACGTCCTTCGTGAGTTGTTTGCGGCGCTCCTCGGTCAACTGCGGAAAATTCAGACGGATGACGCGGCCGTCGTCGACGGGCGTGATGCCGACGTCGGACGCCAAAATCGCCTTTTCGATGGCGTGTACCTGGGTCGTGTCCCAGGGCTGGATGACCAGCATACGTGCCTCGGGAACCGAGATGGCCGCCATCTGATTGATGGGGGTGGGTACGCCGAAATAGTCGACACGGATCTTATCCAGCACGGACGCAGAAGCGCGGCCGGCGCGGATGGTGTTGTACTCATATTTCAGAGAATCGACGGTTTTGG
>CADBON010000173.1 GCA_902796315.1 Oscillospiraceae bacterium
CCGCAGACGGTGATCGCGCCGTCGGTATACGCCGCGGCGTCCTCATAAAGTTTAACAATTTCGGTACGTTGCATAATGAATCCTCCTGACGGCAAACGCCGTAAAAAACTAAAATATGGAAATGATTATAGCACAACGACCGCCGATTTGTAAACTGTTTTATTGCATTTCGGCAGATTTTTCGCCGGAAAGTCAAGTCGCCTCTTGTAACGGCCGAAAAAATAGACTATAATAGAGCAAATCTTCCCGAAAGGCGGCGAAACCATGCGTTCTTTGGCGATCATCGGCGGCGGCGCGTCCGGTTTGTGCGCGGCAATCGAAGCCGCACGCGGGAATGCCGACGTCACCGTATTCGAACGGATGCCGAAGGCCGGCAAAAAACTGCTGGCGACCGGCAACGGACGCTGTAATTACGCGAATTGCGATTTAGGCGCTCAACATTATTGCGGCAACGCCGTTTTTTTGCGCGCCGTGTTGACGTCCGCTTATGCCGATACCGAGGAGTTCTTTCGCTCGCTCGGCGTTCTGCCGTCGTATGAAGAGGGACGGCTGTACCCCCGTTCCCATCACGCCGCCTCTGTGCGCGACGCACTGCTCGCTGCCGCCTCCGAATGCGGCGTTACGATCAAGACGGATACACGTATTACGGGCGTTTCAAAGAGCGGAACGGGATTTCTCGTTATGACCGCCGACGGCGAACGTTCCGTATTTGACGCGGTCATTCTTGCCGGCGGCGGAAAGGCCGCGCCGGTGCAGGGCAGCGACGGATCGTGCTATGCGATTCTGCAATCGCTGGGGCACACCGTAACGCCCCTTTCCCCGGGCCTTGTCGGTCTGACCGTCCGTGACAAATCGCTGCGCCTTTTGAAAGGCACGCGCGTCACCGCCAAGGCGACCCTCTATGCCGGCAGCGACGCAATCGGCGCGGAAACGGGCGAGATCCAGTTCACGGACAAGGGCGTGTCGGGTATTCCCGTGCTGAATCTTTCCAACCTGTGTCCCGGGAAAGACCGCTTGACGCTCTCGCTTGACCTCTGTCACGACGTCAACGAAGAAGAACTGAAAACGCATATTTCAAGTTTTATTCAGCGTCATCCCGACGCCCGGACGGAGCTCTTGTTGGGCGGACTTGTTCCCGCAAAAATCGCGTATGCCGTTATGGAAAAAGCGGGCCTCCCGCCGGAAACCCGTCTTGCGGAGCTCGGCGCCGGCCGTGCCGCTCTGCTATGCGCGACGCTGACCGACTTCCGTCTTACCGTTACCGGAACGCGCGGGTTTGACGACGCGCAAATCACCTGCGGCGGCGTCGATACGGCCGAATTTGATCCCAAAACGCTGATGTCGCGCAAGGAGCGCGGTCTGTTCGCCTGCGGCGAACTGCTTGATCTGCACGGCGAATGCGGCGGTTACAACTTACACCTTGCCTGGACGACGGGCCGTATTGCCGGTTCGTCTGCGGCGCTCTACTTGAATAACTGATGATATGATACGACTGAATCAACTGAAATTACCGCTCGGCGCCGGAAACGACGACGTTTTGTCGGCGGCCGCCGCGGAACTGGGCGTAAAGCGTGACGAGATCACGTACTTTTCCGTTGCCCGTCGCTCGGTGGACTGCCGTCACAAAAACGATATTCACCTTGTCTTTTCCGCTGATATCGAATACAGCGGGGACGAAGCGTCGTTGATCGCAAGATTCCCTGCGAACAAGGCGACATTGACAGAGCGATATGCCTATGAGATCCCGGCATGCAAGCGCAAGTCCGACCTTCGCCCGGTCGTTGTCGGGATGGGGCCGGCCGGCCTTTTTTCCGCGCTGACGCTTGCAAAGGCAGGCCTGCGGCCGATCGTTATTGAGCGCGGTTCCGCCGTGGAAGAACGCACCTCTGACGTTGCTCGTTTTTGGACGGAACGGCGGCTGAATACCGAATCGAACGTGCAGTTCGGCGAGGGCGGTGCAGGCACCTTTTCGGATGGGAAACTGACGACGGGCATCAAAGATAAGCGCTGCCGCGAGGTCTTTCTTCAATTTGTGCAGTTCGGCGCTCCCCAAGATATTCTGATCTCTGCAACGCCGCATATCGGAACCGACAAACTGAAAACTGTCGTGAAGAATATGCGAACGGAACTTCTGCGGTTGGGCGCCGAAGTTCACTTTAACACCCGTTTGACGCAGATTTACAAAGCAAACGGCGCGGTTGCCGGCGTGGGCACTGTCGGGCCCGACGGCACGCAAACCGACTATGAAACCGACGCCGTGATCCTCGCCGTCGGTCACTCGGCCCGCGACACGATGGAAATGCTGTACAAGACGGGTCTTGTTCTGACGCAAAAGCCGTTTTCAGTCGGCGCGCGTATCGAGCACCCGCAGGCGTACATCAACAAACTGACTTACGGCAAACTGTGGAACTCTCCCCTGCTGCCGCCCGCCGTCTATAAACTCTCGGCGCATCCCGACCACGGTCGCGGACTTTACACATTTTGTATGTGTCCCGGCGGCACGGTCGTCGCCGCTTCCAGCGAAGAGGGCGGCATGGTCGTCAACGGCATGAGCGAATATGCCCGCGATAAGGAAAACGCCAACAGCGCCCTGCTCGTCGGCGTAGAACCGCCGTTTGACAGTCCGCATCCGTTGGCGGGCATCGAACTGCAGCGGCAAATCGAGCGCTCGGCTTTCCGCCTGGGCGGTGGGAATTACACAGCGCCCGCGCAGACCCTTTCCGATTTTATGGCCGGCAGACCTTCAAAGTCCCTCGGCTCGTTCGTGAACCCGAGTTGCCCGACGGGGGTCGTTCCATCTGATCTGCACGCCGTTTTGCCGCGCCGCGTCTGTGAAACGCTTTGCGGCGCCATGGCAAGTTTTGACCGTCAACTCCCCGGTTTTGCCCACCCGGACGCGGTTTTGACGGGCCCTGAATCCCGCAGTTCATCCCCTGTACGAATCGTGCGCGATGAGTTTTTTCAGGCGACGGAACTGCGCGGTCTCTACCCCGCCGGCGAGGGAGCCGGCTATGCGGGCGGTATCGTTTCCGCGGCTGTGGACGGCATCAAGTGCGCCGAGGCCGTGATAACCGACGCCAATTATTGAAACAGCAAAGACCCCGACAAGACGTTGTCGGGGTCTTTTTGCGTTAGGAAATCAATCGAGGAAATCTCTCAATTTCTTGCTGCGGCTCGGGTGACGGAGTTTGCGAAGCGCCTTTGCTTCGATCTGACGGATACGCTCACGGGTAACGTCAAATTCTTTGCCGACTTCTTCAAGCGTTTTGGGGTTGCCGTCGTCCAGACCGTAGCGCAGAGAAAGCACGCGCGCTTCACGGGGGGTCAGGGTTTTCAGCACCTCGGACAACTGCTCGCGCATCAGCGCCATGGAGGCCGCGTCTACCGGCGCCTGCGCCTCGTCGTCGGGAATGAAATCACCGAGGTGGCTGTCCTCTTCTTCGCCGATGGGCGTTTCGAGCGAAACGGGCTCTTGCGCGACGCGCAGAATTTCACGCACTTTGTCGACGGGCATATCCAATGATTCGGCAATCTCTTCCGCGGACGGATCGCGGCCGTTCTCATGCAGAAGCTGGCTGTTCGCTTTTTTCACCTTATTGATGGTTTCGACCATATGGACGGGAATACGAATGGTGCGGGCTTGGTCGGCAATGGCGCGGGTAATGGCCTGGCGGATCCACCAAGTGGCATAAGTAGAGAACTTGAAGCCCTTGGTATAATCGAACTTGTCCACTGCTTTTATCAGACCGAGGTTGCCCTCCTGGATCAGATCCAAAAATTGCATGCCGCGGCCGACGTAGCGTTTGGCAATGCTGACGACAAGGCGCAGGTTTGCCTCGGAAAGTTTGCGTTTGGCCTCCTCGTCATCCTGCGAAATGCGCATGGCGAGCTCGATCTCTTCTTCAGAAGAAAGCAGGGGCACGCGGCCGATCTCTTTGAGATAAACCTTGACGGGATCGTCCACACCGGACGATTTGGTATCCACACCGCTCTCTTCGGCGGCAGTCTTTGCCGTATCATCATCCAACGATAACTCGCCGAACAGATCTTCACTCAGGTCGTCGATGATCTCAATGCTGTTGCTCTCGATAACTTCGTACAGCTTTTCGAGGTCCTCAACGTCGAACTCCGTTTCGAGCATCGTGTTGTTGATGTCGTTTGTCGAGAGTTTGCCGTTCACCTTGCCTTTTTCGATGAGCGCCTTGATTTTCGGATTCTTTTCCCAATTGTCCATAAGTCCACACCTTTCCACAGTTCTGACTTTCGTCAGGATTTGTCTTCCGCGTCCCCTCGCAGCGAACGAATGAAGTCAAGCATTTGGCTGTCGTCCATTCCCGCGGCGTCGGGGGCGTTTGCTTTGCGTTTTTCTTCTTCCAGCGCGCGAATGCAATCTTCACATTCCGCAAACGTGTTGGTTACGGTCGATGACCGCGCATACAATCTTGCGACGGCCGCCATTTCATTCGGTTCCAAGAGGCGCGACAGGTGGATGCTGTCGCACGGCTCGTTGGCGGCGATTCGCGGCGCGATCACTTCGAACAGTTTGCGGTTCATCGGCGTTACGAACAGTTCTGCCGAAAGCCGGTTTTCGAGTTTGCGGTAAAACGAATTGTTGTTCAAAAGGGTGATCAGCAGTATATCTTCGGCCCGTGCGGCACGCAGATTCGTAACGCGAATGGGGTCGGTTGCTTTTTCAAGATTCACGGCGTGTGCGGTCGCCTGCTGCAAGCGCGTCTTTTTTTCACGGTAATAATCGCGCCTTTGCACGCTGCGAACCTGCTCCAGCACGGCGTTTTTTGCGACGCCGAGTTCATCTGCAAGACGTGACGCATATACGTCCCTGGATAACGGGTCCTCGCGGGCAAGAATTACGGCCGCCTCTTTCAAAAAGCCGATTTTGCCGTCGTTGGTTGACACAACGTAGTTTTCCTTGAGTTTCGCAAGCTTATACTCAATGTCATTTTCGGCGTCATCCAGCAGTTTGCGGAAGCGTTCTTTGCCGAATTCGCGGATAATTTCATCGGCGTCTTTTCCGCCCTGCATCCGAATGACCTTGACGTGAATGCCCGTCTTGGCAAACAGCGCAAGCGCTTTGCGTGCGGCCTTCTGCCCGGCCTCGTCGCTGTCGTAGCAGAGCAACACTTCGTCCGCGTAACGCGAGATCAAACTCACCTGCTCGTCCGTCAGCGCGGTGCCGCAGCCGGCAACGGCGCTTGTGAACCCGGCGGAATGCAGCGCGATAACGTCCATATAGCCCTCGCACAGGATCAACCGCCGGTCGTTGCCGTTTTTGGCGAAGTTGAGCGCGTATAGTTCGCGGCTCTTTTTATAGGCAAGGGTGTCGCCTGTGTTGATATACTTCGGTTTGGAATTGTCAAGCACACGACCGCCGAACGCGACCACGTTGCCGCGGACGTCGATGATCGGGTACATCACCTTGTTGCGGAAATAGTCGTAAACGTACTTTTTTCCATCCTTCTTACTGACGCCCTCGCGCACAAGGCCGGCGGCGAGCAGTTCGTCGTCACGAAACCCCTTGTCACGCAGGTAGTTGTGCAGCGCGTGCCAATCATCCGGCGCGGCGCCCAGGCCGAAATGGGTGATCATTTCGGGCGGGACCTTGCGGCGCTGCAAATACGCGAGCATCGGTTGCCCGGCTTCGGTTTTCAACGTTTCGTGAAAGAAGCGAGCCGCTTCGCGGTTGGCCTCAAAAATGCGTCTTCGCAGCTTTGCAGTACCGTCGTCCACCGTTTCCTCGGGCATCTGAAGACCCGCCCGATCGGCAAGCAATTTGACGGCCTCGTAAAAATCAAGGTGCTCGATGTTTCGCACAAACTCGATTACGCTGCCGCCTGCGCCGCAGCCGAAGCAGTAATAGGAATTATTATCCGGGTAAACAGTAAATGAGGGCGTTTTTTCATTATGAAAGGGACACAGTCCCACAAGCGTTTTGCCGCGCCGTTTGAGGTTCACGTAGCCGGAAACGACGGACTCGATGTCGGAAGATTCACGGATTCTGTCTAAAAAACTGTCGGGGATTCTCGGCAACTGTGTCGCCTCCTTTCATAATGACCGTCATTATGGTAACACGGTCAACGGGTCAAAAACGTCGCATATAATCAATCGATCCAGAATTTCGGGACAAAAAGTTCATTAAAGACCTTCAGGCAGTAACTGTCCGTCATGCCCGAAATAAAGTCACAGGCGGCGCGGGGCGCGCCCTCTTTTTTGGCGATTTCATAATAGAACGGCGGCAGCAGCGACGGATCGCCCGAAAACTGTCTGAAAAGCTGTCGCACCATAGCTTCGGCCTTCCCCTCTTCGCCTTTGCAAACGGGGTTGGTGTAGACGTGAGCGAACATAAAGGAGTTCAGTTCGTCAAAGGCCTGCTGAATATCGGGAGCCAATTTCAATTCATCTTTCGTGTTCTCGACAACGGACATCACCAGCGTGTTGATGCGCTCGCTCTTAGAAAATCCGAGTTTCAGCCGCAATTCGAGGGGAATATCGTCCTCTGCAAGAACGCCGCCGCGTTCGGCGTCGTCAATATCGTGATTGATATAGGCGATCCTGTCAGCCAATTTGACAATGCGCCCTTCGAGGGTGTCGGCCTCTTTGCCCTTGGTGTGGCAGACGATGCCGTCACGAACTTCCCACGTCAGGTTGAGCCCTGCACCGTCGCGTTCGAGTTTATCGACCACACGCAGACTTTGCTGATAATGGGCAAAGCCCTTTTCATACACGTCGTTCAGCGCGCGTTCGCCCGCGTGACCGAACGGCGTATGGCCCAAATCGTGCCCGAGCGCGATAGCCTCGGTAAGGTCTTCGTTGAGCGAAAGCGAACGGGCGATGGTACGGGCGATCTGCGCAACCTCGAGAGTATGCGTGAGCCGGGTGCGGTAATGGACGTTATCCGGCGCAAGAAAGACCTGCGTCTTATCTTTTAAACGACGGAACGAGGAAGAATGCAGAATACGGTCGCGGTCACGCTGATAGGCGGTACGGACCGGGCATTCTTCTTCCGGCGTGGCGCGGCCGCGCGTGTTTTCGCACAACTGCGCATAGCAAGAGAGCGTCTTCTTTTCATTTTCAAGCGTCCTGAGACGAATCGCGTCGTTCACAAAATCACCGTCCTGATTATAAATACCGCGTTTTTGCGAAAACTCCTTTTTTTCGCAGAAATTTTTTATTCCGCATCGCGCCGCACGGTGATTTCCCCTTCGCCGGTCAAGGCGAAAGCGGCTTTACCGCCGGTTGCGTCTGCAAGCGCAGCCTTAAAAGGTTCGACCGACTTGGGCAGCAACCGTGCCGTCAGAGTGACGGACTCGGAAAAGGCGGCGTTATCCGTTGCGGCGTTAAAATCGCGCAGCAGCGTTTGAACGATCGAATACAAGGGGTACGCGACCGTCACCGTGCAAACGGAACAAGGCAGTACCTCGGCAATACCGCCCGCGGCGACGCCGAGCGAAGCGGTGTGCGTATAGGCGCGCACAAGACCGCCCGCGCCGAGCAATATGCCGCCGAAATAGCGCGTGACCACACACACGCTGTTTTCAAGCCCGTTCTGTTCAAGAACGCTCAGCACGGGTATACCCGCCGTGCCCTGCGGTTCGCCGTCGTCTGAATAGCGCTTGGCCCCGTCGCGCAGAACGTAGGCCCACACGTTATGCCGCGCATCGTAATGCTGTTTGCGCACACCGGCGATAAACGCGCGCGCTTCGTCCTCGCTTGTAACGGGCGAAACGGCCGCGATAAAACGCGACTTTTTTTCAACGTATTCGATCACGGCACGTTCGGAAAGCGTTTTATACGGTTTCACGGCGATCCCCTTTCCATAAAATAATAACGAAAAACACGAGCCAAGGCTGGCGCCTTAGCCCGAGTTTAATTCGATTGCTTGACTTACTTGTTGATGTTGTATTTTTTGTTGAAGCGGTCAACACGTCCGCCGGTATCGGCAAGTTTCTGTTTGCCGGTGTAGAAAGGATGGCACTTCGAGCAAATATCGACGCGCATACCGTCTTTGGTGGACGCCGTATCAAGCACGGCACCGCAAGCACAGCGAACCTGAGTCGCGCCGTACTTCGGATGAATTCCTTCTTTCATGATAGTCACCTCTCTGTGGTTAAATAAACAAGCAGAAGCATAATAACACAAACCTTTCCAAAATGCAAGACTTTTTTCACGGAAATCGAAACAAGCCGTTTTCAGCAAAAAAGCGGCGGACATATTTCCCGAAAACGGTTGAAAAATTCATAATTACCAATTAAAATTGTGACAGACTATGCATGAGGTGTTTTATGAAAGAACGCAAAATCAAATTTTGGCTTGCCATTCTCGCTTATCTCGCGGTTACGGTGCTGGACCTTGTGTTCACCTATATCGCGACGCCGAACCTTCTGCTGGAAGGCAATCCGCTGATGGATCAGCTGAATATGGGATGGGTCGGCCTGATCGCCATTAACGTTGTCACCTACGCCGGGTACGTGTTGATGGCGTGGTACGCTTTTTTGAAGTACAAACGCCCCGTCACAAACGAAACGGATATGCGGCGCTATCTTTCGCTGCTTAATTACGGCGACGCTGATAAATACGTGCCGATGATGTGGCGGCTGCCCAAGCACTGGGGCCCGCAGACCGCCTGCCTGTGCTGGTCGGTGGTGTGCGCCCTCCCCTTCTGCCGGCTGATCATCGTGTTTGAGTGGCTGTTGATGATCCTCGGCGTGCGCACGATCTGGGCCAGTCTGTTTTTCCTGATCGTATCGTGGTTCCCAATGGGCCGGATCGATATCGTGCTCGCCATCATCTTCGCGTGGATCCTCTCGTTCAAGTGGATCAACCGCGAATACGTCGCCAACCTCAAAGAGATCGCCGAACGCAAACTGCGCGAAGAAAAAGAACGTGAGGCGGCAAGAGAACCGGAGACCTCCGCACCGCAGACCGCGCCCGAAGAAACAACAGATTAAATAATGAAATGACGCCCCCGCCAATACCCGGTGTATTGACGGGGGTTTTGCTGTGCTAAAGTTTAGGTTAAAACAGCGGGCAGTTGAAACGAATCGACAACCTCACCGTCGGTGTCGAACACCTTGACGGTCACAAAGAGGTTTTCGCCCGTATATAACTGGTATGCCAAAAAGTTGGTGGCGGCGTCGGCCAGTACGGGGCGCGACTCGGTTTTCGTGTACTCACCCGGGGTAACGGTCACGGTGATGATGCGAAAATCGTCGTCCATCTCCAAATTGGTGATAAACGTCAGCTCTTGCACGCCTTCATCAAAGGCGGCGCGCGCTTTCTGCCGCTTCTGGGCCATAAACGCGTCGTAGGTCGAGGCGGTCATCGTCAGCAGGTATGCATCCTCGATCTCTTCGCAGGTAATTCCGCCGAACTCCTCCAGCTCGGCTGCAAACGCGTCTTTATCGGCGACGTTGACGGCGGGTATCGTGACGGAAATCTTTTCATCTGACGGCGCAGAGGTCTCGGGAGCGGACGGCGCGGTCGTTTCGGCGGGCTCCTTCGTGCCGCACGCACCAAACAGGGCCGTCAAACAGAGAACAGCAATAATGGCGGTAAACCGTTTCACGTTCACCACAACCTTTCGGGATAAACGCCCGCGTCGATCAGCGCGCGCACCGAGGCGACCACCTGGGGTTTGTCCTCGGCGTAGGTCACGCCGAACCATTTGTCAGTCGTTTCCAGCACTTCGACCGTGCAGGCCTTCTTATCGAGCATATCACGGATGACGAAGGGCAGATACACCTCCGCTTTGAGGGGGTTATTCGGCACTTCGTCACGCAGAAAGTCCGCAAAGTACGCGTCCAGTTGGTCGATAAACGAGGCGGGCAGCGCCCAGCAGTTCATCGAAACGTAGGAATTCTCGGGCAGAGCCGTCCAGTTTTCGCCGTCCTCGGTATAGGCAATTTGACCGTCGTCACGGCGGATGATCTTGGTGCGCTCCACCACGTCGGTCAAAAACCCTTCGGGGCTGACTTCACAAACACCGCGCGAAACGGTGCCGTTTTCGGTAAGCGTGTTTTTCAAATAGAAACCCGCCATCGCGAACGGCTGCGGAACAGCAGAAAAGTCGGTGCGGTCGATCCACTCGCCAAGGGCTTTGAAACAGCCGCGGCCGTAAAAATCGTCGGCGTTGATCACTACGAACGGCTCGTTGACAACGCCCTTGCAGCACAGCACCGCGTGCGCCGTACCCCACGGCTTGACGCGCCCTTCGGGTACCTTGAAACCTTGCGGGACCGCATCCAGACTCTGGAACACGTATTCCACTTTGACGTGTTCCGATACTTTATCGCCGACAACTTCGCGGAAGATTTGCTCGTTTTCTTTCTTAATAATGAAGACGACCTTATTGAATCCCGCCTTGACGGCGTCGTAAATGGAGTAATCAATAATAATGGAACCGCCGGGACCCACCGGGTCGACCTGCTTCAGACCGCCGTAGCGCGAACCCATACCCGCCGCCATAATGACCAGCGTTTTGTCCATGCAATATCAATCCCTTTCCTTTTTCATTCTTGCCAATGGCACTTTCATCATAGCACAGATTTGCGCGTTTGTAAATAAAAGAAAAGAGGGCCGTCGGCCCCCCTTTCAAGCAACATGTCATAAGATGATACAGATCAGTCCGCTGCAGCCGTCGTTGATGATCCGTTCCAGCGTCTCCTGAATCTTGCCTCGCGCATCGGCCGGCATATGGCAGAGTTTGTTGCGCAGACCTTCATTCACCAATTCGCTCAAGGATTTCCCGAAAATGTCGGATTCCCAGATTTTGTGCGGGTCTTCCTCAAATCCGTTCAGCAGATACTTCAGCAACTCCTCCGATTGGCTTTCCGTGCCGACTACGGGCGCAACTTCCGTTTCGATGCAGGTTTTCATCATGTGTATGCTCGGCGCGGACGCTGCCAAACGGACGCCGTAACGGCCGCCCTGCTTGACGATTTCCGGCTCTTTGAGCGTCAGTTCGTCAAGTTCCGGCATCACGATGCCGTATCCCGTCGCTTCGACTTCATCAAGTGCGTTTTTCAGCCGCGCGTATTTCTTTTGAATGGCGGCAAGTTCATCCAATCGCAGCATCAATTCTTCTTCATCGCCGACGGCAAGACCCGTGCGCTCATGAATGATCTTATAGATCAGCGAGGGTGACAGTTCTGCTTCGACCTGCGCACTGCCGGTACCGAGATCAAGCGAAGCAACGCGGCAGTCGCCGACGTACTCGTTCGCTTTCATGGCTTCGCTCATATTCCCGACGTCGCCTACGCAAGTCACCGACGGCACAGCGCTCTTGACGCAATCGCAAAGTGACGCACGCAGCCAGTGATCCTTGCCGAGCGCCATCACCCACCGCGGGAAGGCCACGCCGATCTCGCGCACCGGGAAACGGCACAACAGCGCCGCCAGCACGTCGCGGATCTCGTCTTCGGTCAGATTCAGACAATCGACCGCCAGGACGGGCACGCCGTAAGATGCGTGCAGTTTTTCGGCAAGTGCCGCCGTTGCGGCGGATTTCGGCGAGGAGGAGTTCAGCAGCACGACGTAGGGCTTGCCCGTGGCGGCCATTTCCTGCAATACGCGCTCCTCGGCCTCTTCATACTCGTCGCGCGGCAGTTCGCCGAACGAGCCGTCCGTCGTGACCACCACGCCGACGGTCGAATGTTCGGTAATCACCTTCCGTGTGCCGAGTTCCGCCGCCATGTTGAACGGGATCTCGTGATCGTACCACGGCGTTTTGACCATTCGCGGCTTGTCTTCTTCAACGTACCCCGCCGCACCCGGCACGACAAAACCCACACAGTCGATCAGCCGCATCGAAAGGTTGGCGTTGCCGGGCAGTTCCACGCGCACGGCCTGTTCGGGAATGAATTTCGGTTCGGTCGTCATAATCGTACGGCCGGCCGCGGATTGCGGCAATTCGTCGCGGGCGCGCTCCTTTTGCGCTTCTTCCGGCATATTCGGCAGAACGAGCGTGTCCATGACCCGCTTGATAAACGTCGATTTGCCCGTTCTTACCGGCCCGACGACGCCGATGTAGATATCGCCGCCCGTTCGTGTTTCTATATCTTTGTAAATGCTGGTTGCTGTCATACTTCGTCCTCCGTCCGTGTTGCCCGGCGCGAACGCCGTCCTTCTGCCAAACAGTATGCGGGACGAATCGGCATTATGACAAAAACGGCGGCACGAAGGGCGCCCTCACATAGGGATTTGCGTGCCGCAAGGGCGCACTTGTTTGTGAAATACTGCGTTGCATGGGTCGGATATCCGTTAGGA
>CADBON010000174.1 GCA_902796315.1 Oscillospiraceae bacterium
ATCTCGTAAAAGCGCGGGATCAGGTTGCAGAGCGTGGTCTTGCCGCCGCCGGAGGGGCCGACAAGGGCGTAATTCTGACCGCTGGGAATGGTGAAGTGGATGTGCGAAAGCACGTCCTCGCCGTCCTCGTTATACTTAAACGTGACGTCATCAAACGTGATGGAGCCGGCCGTGACGGTCAGTTCAGCCGCGCCCGGCTCGTCGGCGATCTCGGGTTCGGTATCCATAATCTCGCAAAAGCGCTCGATGCCGGTAAGCCCGCGCTGAAACTGCTCGATAAAATCGACGATCTTTTTGATGGCGGTCAACAGCATCGTGGCATACATCAGATAGGCAACAAAATCGCCGGGCTGGATCTTGCCGCCCCGCAAAAACAGCGCGCCCGCCACGACCGCGACGATGTACATCACGCCCTCAAAGGCACGGTTGACCGAGTTGAACGAGCCCATATAGCGATAGAATCGCGCCTTGGCGTCGTAAAACCGCTCATTGCCGTGGGCGAATTTGCGCTCCTCCTCCCCCTCGTTATGAAAGGCCTTGACGACGCGGGTACCCAGCAGACTGTCTTCGATCTGACTGTTGAGTTCGCCGACGACGACACGCTGCTTGCGCTGGCTCTCTTTCATGCGGTGGCGGAAATAGTGCAGACACGCGAGCATAGCGGGAAGTGAAACGAACATGATCAGCGTCAGCGGCACGTTGTAGGTGCACAGAATAATGAACGAAGCAATGATCTTGATGCCCGCAATGAAGAATTCCTCGGGGCAATGGTGCGCGAATTCGGTCACGTCAAACAAATCGCTTGTAAAGCGCGACATCAGCGTACCGATACGGGTATTGTCGTAGTAGGAGAAAGAGAGTTCCTGCAAATGGGCGAAGAGGTCGGTGCGCATATCGGTCTCCATCTTCGTGCCCATAATGTGGCCGTTGGCGGCCATATAGTATCCCGCGGCGGCATCCAGGATGCGCAGGCCGAGATACACGGCCCCCACGCCGAGAATGGTGCTGACGGTGAGCGAGGCGGGATCGTCAACGGCGCGGTCGGTGATCATGCGCACGATGACAGGCAGCACGATCTCGGCCCCCGTGGTCAGCGACGCACAGACGAGATCGGCGATCAGCGTGCCGAGATAGGGCTTGTAATAGGGCAGAAAGCGGCGGATCAGCGGCCAAAACGCAACTTTCGTCGCCGGTCGTTCGGCGGCGGCGCGTTCGCGCCGCAGGCGCTCCTTCTGAGCGGTCAGTCCGTGCATCGGTTCCCCTCCTTCGATACGAAAAACTTCTCTTTTTACAGTATACCATATTTTTTGCGTTTGGGATACCGTTTCCGAAAAAAGAAACAACTTTTTCGATCCGCGTGAAAATTAACAGTTGCAAACGCCTTGCAAATACGATAGAATAATAGTGTATTCTGGAATAATTCGGAGGGATCAACGATGAAACAAAAAAGACTTTTGGCGTTTCTGATGGTCGTGCTGTTCACGGTCGTTCTCGTCATCACCGCCGGCGCCGACTTCGGCGATTACGCCGGTGATTCCGATTACGGCGACAGCGGCGGCTATGACAGTTACGACAGTTATGACAGTTACGATTCGGACGACGATAACGATTACTATTACAGCGGCACGTCCGACGGCAGCCGCGGCAGCGGCGGTGGCGGCGGCGGTTCGCTGATGGGCGCCATTGTGCTGGTGGTCATCATCGTGGTGGTCGTCATCCTCAAGACCCGCGGCAAGTCCGGCGGCAGCGGCGCAGCCGTTCCCAAAGGCCCGGTCGCGCCCGGCGCTACGCCTACTGACGTCAGTTCGCTGCGGCCGATGGCCGAGTACAAGACGCTGGACGCCAACTTCTCGGAAAACGAGATGAACGACAAGATCGCCAACCTGTATATCCGCTTCCAGAACAGTTGGACCGCCAAGAATATGGAAGACCTGCGGCCCTATCTGAGCGACGCCATGTACGCCCAGTGTGACCGCCAGTTGGAGAGTTACCGCCAGAACCGCACCACCAACCGCGTGGACCGTCCGGCCGTGCTCGGCGTACAACTGGTGGGCTGGACCCAGCAGAACGGCAGCGACATCATGGTCGCCCGCCTGCAGACGCGCATTGTCGACTATGTGACCGACGACAAGACCGGCAACATCGTGCGCGGCAGCAACACCGCCGAGAAGTTTATGGAGTATGAGTGGACGCTCGCCCGCTCCACCGGCCGCACGACCGGCGCTGCCACCGGCACGCAGGTACAGAACTGCCCGAACTGCGGCGCGCCCATCAACATCAACAACACCGCCAAGTGCGAATACTGCGGCTGCATTCTGACGACGGACAGTTTCGACTGGGTCGTCACCGGCATCAAGGGTCTGTCGCAGAGAACGAGCTGACGCGACGGCGCCGCAAAAAAGCCATAAAACAAGCCCCGGTCATCGACCGGGGCTTTGATTATTGCCTATGGGATAAGGTGTGGCTGTCAGCCGTCAATTTCGGGAGTGATCAGGCCGTAGCCGTTTTCGGTCCGTTTATACACGACGTTGATCTGTTCGGTCTCTGCATTCAGGAACATGTAGAACTGGTGGTCCGTCAGGTTCATCTGCAGAATGGCTTCGTCCACGCTTTGCGGTTTGAGCAGGACGGTCTTTTCACGGATCAGGTCGTAATCTTTTTCTTCTTCAACGGGTTCGCCGACGAAGTCGTCAAGCACAGCGGAATGGATCTTCTTTTCGACACGCGTTTTGTTTTTGCGGATTTGACGAATGAGAGCGTCCACACAGATGTCCAGGGCGTTGATCATATCTTCCGACCGTTCTTCGGCGCGGAATATCATGCCGCTTTTGGTGACGGTCACCTCCACAACGTTGCTGCTTTTTTCGGCGGTCGCCGTGATTTTGGCGGTGGCGTCGGGCCCGACGAGTTTTTCGATCTTGCTGAGGCGTTTCTCGGCACGGGCACGGAAATCTTCGTGCGGATTGCATTTGCGGCCGATAATGGTAATGTTCATAGTGACATCCCTTTCTGTGGTATTTCGCCGCCCTGCGGCGAGGGGGTCTTGAAGATTGGGGAACCACCTCTTTCTTGTTTTCTGTCTCAATTTTACCATAAAATCGCGGTACTGTCAATCGGCTCTTGTGGAAATTCACCGAAAAACCGCAATTCGTTCAAAAAGCGGTTACACGGATACCTGCTCGGTCAGCACCCGTTGCAGATTGCCGCCGAGAATGCCCGCCTTTGCCTCGTCCGAAATCGGCAGCGCCAGCACGCGGTCGATGGACGCGCGGATATACGGCGCTTTTTTGAACGGGAAATCCAGCCCGAAGATGCTCGCCTCGGGCCCGGTCTGATGTACCAGGTCGCAGAGTTCGTCGTCGGTAAGCGACCACGGCCCGCGGCGTTCGCTGCCGAACTCGTCGCGTTCCATGGCGATGCTGGTCCAGCCCGCGTAAACGTGCCGCAGACCGTTTTCGGAATGCCGCGGCTCGTTGTTGCACATCACCAGCAGCGCCTGGCGAAAAAAGGCGGAACCGCCGACGTGCTCCATACTGAAGCGAAGAAGCGGGAACCGCCACGCGACCTCGTCAAAGAGCAAGATCTGATAATCCGCGATGCGGTGCCAGTGCAGGCCCGTGTGAAAACTGATGAACAGACCGCGGCTCTGCGCTTCGTCATAGACTTCCAGCAGAGCGGGCGCGGTGACGGCGATCTCCTGCACGGCGGGGTGGATCTTGAGGCCCTTCAGTCCCCTCTCGGCCGCCTCGCGCACCTGGGCGCGCAGATCGCCGCGCTTGAAATCGAGCGTGCCGAAACCGACGAGAGCCGGTTCATTACGGATCTCGTTTTCGATCCACTTCAGCGATTCGCGGCCGCCGGTCAGTTCCTCAAGCCGATCGGGAAACGGGGCGAAGCAAACGCATTTTTCGATGCCGCACTCGTCCAGCAGACGCTTGAGGTCGTCAAGCGACGCCCCGGGCCGCGTGCCGGCCGGGTACAGATGGGCGTGGTTGGCGAAAATCGGAAAATCACTCATCGTCGGGCTCCTCGGTGGGGTAATAATCCCACAACGCCTGCTCCTGCTCGGGAGTCAGGGGTTCGTCGGGCACGTCGGCGATCGTTTCGGCCTTGCCGACCTGCGACCAGATTTCGGGCGTTATACGCAGCGTATAGCCGCATCCGGCGGGGCACAGCCACTCGGTCATAGGCAGCTGCGGCAGCGCGAAGGCCGCCATCAGCGTCATGATCACGCCGCCGTGGGTGATGATCGCGACGTTGCGGGTGCCGGTTTTGAAAAGGCCCTCGACCAGTTCGTTAAAGGCGGTGCAGACGCGCGTCGCGAACTCGCGGTTGCTTTCGCCGTTCAGCGGGCGGGCGTCCTCGCCCCCCGCCAGCCACTCGCCGAACTCGGGGTAGGGCTTCAGCTCGTCGGCGGTGTGCCCCTCGAACTCGCCGAAGTCGCACTCGTCAAACCCGCGCAGCTGCACGGGTTCCTTGTCGGGAAACAGGATCTCGGCCGTTTCGATGCAGCGCGTCAGCGTGCCGGTTACGACAACGTCGGGCGTGGGATAGCCGTACTGTTTTTGCATCTCTTTGAGCTGGCGCACGCCCTCGTCGCACAGGGTCTCGTCGGTGTGACCGAGATAGCGGCCCTCCAGCGTGCCCTGGGTCAGGCCGTGGCGGATGAGGTGAACGGTATAAGTTTTCATTGCATTCTCCAAAAAAATCGTGTATTATTATACGCAGAGTATAATTTGAAAGGGTGTTGCCGATGAGTTTGCTTTCTGCCGAGCGCCTTTCGGAACTGCGCCAAGAAAAAGGCGTCAGCCAAAAGAGCGCCGCCGCCGACCTGGGCGTTTCCCAGGCGCTGCTGTCC
The DNA here is from genome assembly GCA_902796315.1 of Oscillospiraceae bacterium. Classification (GTDB taxonomy): domain Bacteria; phylum Bacillota; class Clostridia; order Oscillospirales; family Acutalibacteraceae; genus DTU089. The sequence goes on from CADBON010000174.1 coordinate 4,859, forward strand.
CATTATGAAAAGGGCATACGGGAGTTTAGTCTGGACTTCCTCTCGCGCGCCGCGGACTATTATGAAGTGACGGCGGACTATATCCTCGGCCGCAGCGACAGCCGCGCGGGACTTACGTCGGCGTATCTGGAGGATATCGCCGGCGACGAGCAGTTCAGCGCACAAACGGTGTACCGTGCCGCGATTTTGACGCACGAGCGGATGAACGCGGGCTCGCTGCAGGCGGGGGAAAAATCCGACCTGCTGTACGCCATCACCGTGTACCGAACGCTGTTCTGCGCGGCGCAGAAGGGATACATCCCCAAACGCTGGTTCTCGCTCCCCCCGCGGCACGTGCGCGCGCTGACCATTGCGCTGACGGAGGACGTGACGGACGACTTTCCGGAAAAGAACGTCAACGCGCGGCGGTACGGCGGCGCCGAGCCAAAGAGCATAGAAACGCTGATTCGTACGGTGGAGGCCGCCATCCGCAAAGGGGCGAGTTCGCTCACCCCGACGGAAAAAGAGGTGTGACCCCGGTATCACAGTGGCCGACGGAAAACTCCGTCGGCCGTTTTTTATGCTTATTTTTTCAGCAGTTCTTTATACATCCGTATGTATTCGTTGGCGGACTTGGCCCAACTGTTGTCGCACTCCATGGCGCGCTTGACCAGAATGGACCACCCCTTCTTGTTGCCGTAACCCTCGACGGCACGGCGGATGGCGTGCATCATCTCATGGGCGTTGTAATCCTGGAAGACGAACCCGTTGCCCACGCCGTCGCCGCTGTCGGTCACACTGTCACGCAGACCGCCCGTGGCGCGCACGATCGGAATGGAGCCGTACCGCAGGGCGACCATCTGCGACAGACCGCAGGGTTCGCTCTTGGACGGCATCAAGAAGAAATCGGTGCCGGCGTAAATCTTGCGCGCAAGATCGGGCACAAAGCCGAGGCACAAACCGACCTGCTCGGGGAAACGCTGCGCAAGGCCGCGGAAGAACTCTTCGTACTGATAATCGCCCGAGCCGAGCACGACCAACTGCAGATCGGTGGTGGCGAGCAGTTCGTCAAGCACCGCGCGGCAAAGATCCAGCCCCTTGTGAGAGACGAGGCGGGTGACCATACCCATAATGGGAGTGCTCCCCTTTTCGGGCAGGCCGAAGAAATGCTGCAGTTCTTTTTTGTTGACGGCTTTGCCGCGGATCTTGTCGGCCGTGTAATTCTCGAAAATATCGGGATCGGTTTCGGGATTGTAATTGACGACGTCGATGCCGTTCAGGATGCCGCGGAGCTTGAAACTGCGCTCGCGCAGAATGCCGTCAAGGCCGTGCGAGTACCACGGGTCGAGGATCTCTTTGGCGTACGAGGGACTGACCGTCGTGACCACATCGGCGCACTCGATGGCGGCCTTCATCAGGTTGACGGCGCCGTCGTATTCCAGATAGCGGTCGTCGCGGTGGTCGGTGCCGATGACGTTGTCGATCAGCTCTTTGCCGTACACGCCCTGGTACTGGATGTTGTGGATGGTGAAGACCATCTTGATGCACTCATAGCCCGGCTGTGTGGCGTAGATCGTGGTGTAGTA
>CADBON010000175.1 GCA_902796315.1 Oscillospiraceae bacterium
GGGATCTCGATGTCGGTCTCCTGCGTGTCGTCGTAGATGAAATAATCGTCCGGCCCCTGAAAGCGCGCGATGTTGAGTTTCGCGTCGCGGTACCCTTCGTAGCCGTTTTTGTAGTGGTCAAGATGCTCCTGATAAAGGTTGAGCAGCACGGCGACGTGCGGCGAAGCGTGGCAGAACTCGAGCTGGTGGCTGCTCATTTCCACCACGGCGACAAGGTCGCTGCCCGCGTCGGCCTGCTCCAGCACCGGGACGCCGATGTTGCCGATCAGTACGGCGTTCACACCGCCGGCACGCAGCATGCGGTGAATGAGGGTGGAGGTCGTGGTCTTGCCCTTGGTGCCGGTCACGCCGACGACGACCGGGTCGCAGAAGCGCAGAAACAGGTCGGTCTGGCAGGTGATCTCGGTCGTTTCGGGCCACGTGACGTCCGCCAAAAACGGGATGCCGGGGCTTTTGATCACGACATCGTAATCGCCCAGACGCGACAAATAGTCCTCGCCGAAAAAGACGTCGACGTTATCGTCGGCGACGGTGATCTGCTGCCGGTCGGCGACGGCAAAGCGCTGCTCGGGCAGCACGCGGCGCAGGTACGCGAGGGTGGACTGCCCCTCGCGGCCATAGCCGAGGATCAAAACGTTTTTGCCTTTTAAGTACTCCGCAATTCGTGACAAGCGAAGCCATCTCCTTTACACGGCCCGAATGTGGCGGGCGCGGATCTTTCGTTGAAACTGCTCCGGCGCGCGTGGCCGAACGACAGCAATACCAGTATACCATAGATATACGCTTTCTACAAGGATTTTTGAAAAAGACTTGCATATACAGGCCGTATTCAGTATAATTGAAACGGAATTGAACGGGAGGAATCCGATTATGAAAAAACGCGTACTGGCCTTTGATTTCGGCGCTTCCAGCGGGCGCGCCATCGTAGCGGAATTTGACGGCGAAACCATCTCGTTCCACGAGGTGCACCGCTTTTCAAACGACCCGGTCGACATCGGCGGCACGGTGTACTGGGACGTGCAGCGCCTGTTTTTCGAAATCAAGCAGGGCCTTCTCAAAGCCAAGCAGGACGGCGGTTTTGACAGCGTGGGCATCGACACCTGGGGCGTCGATTTCGGCCTGCTGCGCAAAGACGGCTCGCTGGTCGAAAACCCCGTGCATTACCGCGACCGCCGCAACGAGGGCATGGTCGACCGCTCCGCCGCCTATATGAGCCGTGAGCGGATGTATGAACTGACGGGCATTCAGTTTCTGGACTTCAACACCGTATTTCAGCTGCTGTCGCTCAAAGAGAACCGCCCCTATATCCTGGACGAGGCGGATACGCTGCTGATGATGCCCGACCTGCTCAATTATATGCTGACGGGCAAAAAAGCCACCGAGTATTCCATCGCGACCACCACGCAGTTGGTCGATCTGAAAACGCACGACTGGTCGGACGAGATTTTATCCGCGCTCGGTCTGCCGCGCCGCCTGCTGACGCCCATCGTACCGACGGGCAGCGTCATCGGCACCCTGCACCCCGCGCTGTGCGAGGAACTGGGTCTGCCCGCCGTGCCGGTCGTCGCCGTCGCGGAACACGACACCCAGAGCGCCGTCACCGCCACGCCCTCCGCGGCCGAGGATTTTATCTTCATCAGCTGCGGCACGTGGTCGCTGTTCGGCACCGAGACGAAAGAGCCCATCGTCAGCGAAAAATCGCGGGCAATGAACATCACCAACGAGGGCGGCTACGGCTATTCGACCGCGTTCCTCAAAAACATCTGCGGCCTGTGGCTGATTCAAGAGAGCCGCCGCCAGTGGCGCCGCGAAGGTACGGAGTACAGTTACGCCGACCTGGAGCGCGAGGCGCTTGCCGCCGAGCCGTTCCGCAGTTTCATCGATCCCGACGCGCCGGAATTCGGCACGATGGGCGACCTGCCGAACCGCGTGCGCGAATACTGCCGCAAAACCGGCCAGCCCGTGCCCGAGACTGTCGGGCAGGTCATGCGCTGCATTTACGAAAGTCTGGCGCTCAAGTACCGCCGCACCTTTGAGGAGGTGTGCGAGTGCACCGAAAAAACCTATGACCGCATCCACGTCATGGGCGGCGGCACCAAAGACGGTCTGCTGCTGCAAATGGCGGCAAACAGCTGCGGCGTGACCGTGTACGGCGGCCCGATCGAGGCGACCGCACTCGGCAATATCGCGGTGCAGCTGCTGGCCTGCGGCGCCGTGAAGGACATCGCCGAAGCGCGCGCCATCATCGCCCGCGGCGAAGCGCTGCGCCGTTTTGAACCGCAGGACGCCGACCGCTGGGAAGAGGCCTATCGCGCGTTTCGCGCCGTGATCGGGTGACGCCATGACAGTCGTACCGGAAATCTCGGAAAAAGTCCTCGCTTACGCGCTGGGCTTCGTGCGCAAGGCAATCGACCAGACCCGTCCGCGGCGCGCCGCCGGCGAAGGGGAACAGCAGGCGCAGAAACTGACGCTGAACGAGTTAATGGCCTACTGCGACGAGACGAATGAAGAAAAGATCCGCGCCTACCCCGGCGCGGGCACGCGGCTGCAAAAAATTGTGTGCCTTGCCATGGCCGCGGCGGCGGTGCTGTTTGCCCTTTCGGTCTTTTCGGGCACGGCGACGGCCGCGTCGATCGCCATCGTGCTGAGTTTTTGCGGGGCGGGTCTGTTTATCTACCGCTTCTTTTTTGACGGCACAAAACTCAGTTTTCTCGCCGCGCGGCGCACCTCCGCCAACCTGTTCGGCAAACGCTACGCGCGGTTTGAACCCCTGCGACGGGTGGTGCTGGTCACGCGCTGTGACGCGCCGCAAAAACTGCGCAAACCGATTTTCGGTTCCGCCACGCCGAATCTGCTGACGCTGACGGGCCTTTTGGGCACGGCGCTGCTGTTTGTTTGCACGGCTGTCTTTCTGTTTGCGGGCGCGCCCGAAAAAAACGGCTTTTTCGGCTTTCTCGCCGTGGTGTGCGCGCTGTTTGTACCCTGCTACGTCTACGCCGCCTTTCTGGCCGACCCGAACGAGGTGAGCGCGGGCATCAGCGAAGCGCTGGTGCCGACGGCGACGGCGCTCGGCGTGCTGAAAAGTTTATACGACCGCAGTGAACGCTATGAGCGCACGGAGGTCTGCCTGCTGGTCAGCGGCGCCGAGTTCTCGGCCCGCGCGGGATCGTACGCCTTTGCAAAAAAGCACAAAAAACTGTACTCGGACATTCCCACGGTCTTTATCCCGATCGAAACGCTGACCACGACCAAGCGGCTGTCGGTCTTTTTCCGCAGCGGCACCGGCAGTGCGCAGGCCGCGTCGGTGGTCGCCGAGGCGGCGGACAACCTCAACCTGCGCCTTGACCGCGAGACCTCGCCCCTGGGCAGCGCGTGCTTCACGCCCTTTGCCGCCGCGGGTTTCGACAGTTGCAGCGTCGGCACGTCGCGGCGCCTGCTCGCCAAAGACGGCGAGGTGCAGAGCGTCGACGAAATCGACAAAAACGCAGTGGCCGCCATGGGCGCCCTGCTGATTGAATCACTCAACTATTTTGACAGTTACGGAGGGTAACGTTATGGCAACAATCATCGGCAAACCGCTTCCCAACATCCCCTGGCAGGACAGGCCCGCCGGCTCGTGTGAGCCCATTTGGCGCTACACCGAAAACCCGGTCATCACCCGCGCGGCGGTGAAAGACGCCAACAGCATTTTCAATGCGGCGGTCATCCCCTTCCGCGACGGCTTTGCGGGCGTGTTTCGCGTGGACGACGTCACCCGCAGCCAGTATCTGGTGCTCGGCAAAAGCGACGACGGCATCCACTGGCAGTTGGAGGACAAGACCCTCTACCCCGGCTACGATCCGCGCGTGTGTGAGATCGACGGGCTGTATTGCCTGTCGTGGGTCGCACCGACGCCCACCGGCACCACCATCGGGATCGCCGTCAGCGAAGATTTTGAGCACTGGGAGCGCAAAGAGGACGCCGTGCTGCCCGTCTCGCGCAACGGCGTGCTGTTCCCGCGGAAAGTCGGCGGCGAGTACTGTCTGTTCACCCGCCCGTGCGACAAGGGGCACACCCCCTACGGCGAGGTCTATCTCAGCCGCAGTCCCGATCTGACCTACTGGGGCAAGCACCGCTTCGTCATCAAACCCGAGCAGATCTGGGAGAGCACCAAGGTCGGCGCCGGCCCCACCCCGATCGAGACCGACGAGGGCTGGCTGTGCTTCTATCACGGCGTGCTTACCAGCTGCAACGGCTTTACCTACAGCATCGGCGCCATGATCACCGACCGCGACGAGCCCTGGAAGGTACTGCACCGCGCCGACCGCTATCTGTTGGCCCCGCGCGAACTCTATGAGACGGTGGGCGACGTGCCGAACGTGGCCTTCCCCTGCGCCGCGCTTGCGGACGCCGACACGGGGCGCATCGCCCTGTATTACGGCGGCGCCGACACCGTCGTGGCGCTGGCGTTCACCACGGTGGACGAGGTCGTCAAAACCATTCACGAACACGACCTGATGAAATAA
>CADBON010000176.1 GCA_902796315.1 Oscillospiraceae bacterium
GTCCATCGTTTTTTCGGTGTTGTTCATAGCGTATCGTTCATCCTTTCGGAATGGAATTTCATCAATAATCGCCCGAGAGCGCGGTGTTCTGCGGTTTGCCGCCGAACTGGCTGTGGTACATATCGGCATACAGCCCGCCCTTCGCCAGCAACTCATCATGGGTGCCGCGCTCGCGGATGGTGCCGTTGTCGATAAAGAGGATCTCGTCCGCCTTGCGGATGGTCGACAGGCGGTGGGCGATCACGAAATTGGTGCGCCCCTCCATAATCTCGCTCATGGCCTGCTGCACGAGCAGTTCGGTGCGGGTGTCGACCGAGCTGGTCGCCTCGTCCAGAATGAGGATCTTCGGGTCCTTGAGCAAGGCGCGGGCGATGGTCAAAAGCTGGCGCTGGCCCTGCGACAGATTTTCGCCGTTCTCGTCGAGTTCGGTCGCATACTTGTCGGGCAGTTCCTCAATAAACTCGTCGGCGTGGGCGGCCTTTGCGGCGGCGATGACCTCATCGTCAGTGGCGTCAAGCCGTCCGTAACGGATATTGTCGAGGATCGAGCCGCGGAACAGCCACGTATCCTGCAGCACCATACCGTACAGGGCGCGCAGACGGTCGCGCGGAACGTCGCGGATGTCGACGCCGTCGATGGTGATGCGGCCGCCGGTGACGTCATAAAAGCGCATCAGCAGATTGACGAAGGTGGTCTTGCCGGCACCGGTGGGGCCGACGAGCGCCACGAGCGAACCCGCGGGCAGGGTGATATCCAGATGCTCCATCAAGGGCTTGTCGGGGGTGTAAGAGAACGAAACGTCCTCAAACCGAAGCGCCTCGCGGAAGGCGGGCAGGTCGCCGTCACCGTCGGCGGGCTCGACTTCTTCATCCAGCAGATTGAACACGCGCTCGCCAGAGGCCATGCAGCTTTGCAGCTGGCTGACGATCTGCGCCAGGCGCGAGATCGGCGAAGTGAACAGTTTGGAATAGGTGACGAAGGTCAGAATGCCGCCGATAGAGAACGCCTCGCCCATATCGTACAGCACCCAATCGCCGATGGCGAACACGCCGTTGTTGACGATGAGATAACCGCCGATGAGCGTAACGGCGATATAGCCGATATTATCGACAAGGTTGATGAAGGGATGGATGATGCCGCTGATGAACATCGCGCGGCGGCTGACTTCGGTCAACTCGTCGTTGATATCATTGAACTCGTCCACCGCGAGTTGTTCCTGCCCGAAAATACGGACGATGCGGTGGCCGGTATACATTTCCTCAATATGGCCGTTGAGTTCGCCGGTGCGATCCCACTGTTTTTTGAACAGTTTGCGCGAGACCTTCATGATGTTGAGTGCGATCACAGCCGCCAGCGGCACGATCAGCACGATCACAAGGGTCAAAAACCAGTTGGTGACCCACATCATCACAAACACGCCGCCGATCATCAGCACCGACTCGACGACGGCGAGCAGGTTGTTTTGCAGGGTGTTGCTGATGTTGTCAATATCGTTGGTAACGCGGGAAATCAGGTCGCCCTTGCTGTGATGATCGAAATAGCGCAGCGGCAGGTGCGAAAATTTGAGGTTGATCTCTTCGCGCAGGCGGCGCACGACGCGGGCGGTGATGCCCGCCATGTTGAACTGCTGCAGGAAGGCGAACAGCGCCATGCCGCCGTAGATCACCAGCAGGAACACCAGGTTGGGTACCAGTTCACGGGGGCTGATCTGCCCGCCGTTTATCTTCAGATTGACCTGCGCGCTCAGCGCGTCGATCGCGTTGCCGATGCCGGTCGGCCCGATGACGTTGCAGAGCGTGGCAAGCACACAGGCGACAGCCACGACCGCAAAACGGGCGCGGAACTTGATCACGTAGCCGAACAGTCGGCGGAAGGTGGTCATAAAGTGGGTGGGACGCTCCTCCTCGGGGCGCAGCACGCGGTACGAAGCGTAGCGGCGCTGGCGGGTCTCGCGGCGGCGTTCCAGCCGCGCAAGCCGCTCGGGGGTCAGGTTACGGCGACGTTTCATTCGTTACCGCCCCCTTCCAACTGAGAACGGGCAATATCGGCGTAGACCCCGCAGGTTTTCAGCAGATCTTCGTGCCGGCCCTCGCCGACGATGCGGCCCTTATCCAAAACGATGATCTTGTCGGCGTCGATGATCGTACCGACGCGCTGGGCGACGATCAGCACCGTGGCTTCGGAAAGTTCGTTGCGGATGCGGTGGCGCAGGTTGCTGTCGGTGATGAAATCCAGCGCCGAAAAACTGTCGTCAAACAAATAGAACTCGGCCTTTTTGACAATGGCGCGGGCGATGCACAGGCGCTGTTTCTGCCCGCCGGAGAAGTTGGAGCCGTCCTGCGAGACCATACTTTCAAGCCCGTCGGGAAGCCGCTCGACAAAGTCGCGCGCCTGGGCGATATCAAGCGCCGTCCACAATTCGGCGTCGGAGGCGTCCTCTTTGCCGTAGCGAAGGTTATCGGCAATGGTGCCGCTGAACAGGAAGGACTGCTGCGGGATATAGCCGAGTTTGTGGTAGAGGGTGGCGAAATCCATTTCGCGGACGTCCACGCCGTCGACCAGCACGGAACCGGCGGTCACGTCATAAAAGCGCGGGATCAGATTGAGCACGGTGCTCTTGCCGGAGCCGGTGCTGCCGATGATGGCGGTGGTCTGCCCCGGTTGGGCGGTGAAACTGACGTCGCGCAGGACTTCGGTCTCGGTTCCGTCGGCGTCGCGGTAAGAAAAGCTGACGTTGCGGAACTCGATCACGCCGTCCTCGGCATCCTCCGCCTCGGTGGGGGTGACGGTCATTTCGGGATCCATTTCCAGCACGGCGTTGATACGCTTGGCGGAGATGTTGGCGCGCGGGATCATAATGAACATGGCGGCGGCGGTGCCGACCGCGATCACGACGAAAACGAGATAGATGATGAACGCCTGCAGGTCGCCGATGGTGTCGGCGATCTCGGTCGGGTCGGTCAGCCGATTGATCTGGATGTAGCCGACGGCGAGCAGGATGATGATCAGCAAGAACGCCAGCAGCGTGGCGATGGGGATGAGCGACGCGAAGATGCGCTCGACGTGCAGGACCATGCCGGTGAGGTCGTCGTTCGCCTCTTTGAAGCGGCCGTCCTCATACTCGGTGCGGTTGAACGCGCGAATAACGCGAATGCCGCTGAACTTTTCACGAAGCAGCAGGTTGATGCGGTCGACGCGCTTTTGGATCTTGTCAAAATAGGGAATGACCTTGCGGGCGATCAGCCACGCGAGCAGCGCGATAACGGGGATGACGATGAGGAAGACGGTCGACAGACCGGGATCCATCCACACCGCCATAATGATACCGCCGACCAGCATCAGCGGTACGGTGATGATGGAGCGCAGACCCATCAGCACCAGATCCTGGATCTGACGGATGTCGTTGGTGGTGCGGGTGATCAGGGACGAAACGCCGATCTTGTCGATGTCGCCCTGCGAAAAACTTTCGACCTTGGTGAAAATGTCGGCGCGCAGTTCCCCCGCAAAGCCCGTGCTCACCTTGGCGGAACAGTAACTGTTGGCGATCATGATAAACATGGCGACCACACAGCACACCAGCAGGACCAGGCCGTTGTAGCGAATGGCCGACAGGTCGCCCTTATTGATGCCGTCGTTGATGATCTGCGACATCAGCAGCGGGAAGGCAAGCGTCAGCACGCTGTTCACGGCCGCGAGCAGCAGCGTGAACAACGCAAAATACTTATGGGGCTTAAGGTAACGCAAAAGCTTTACCAAGCAGATCCCTCCGTTGTTGGATAATCAAGCGCGTTTTGAAGCAAAACAAGCGCATACACATACAAGATAATTATACCATTATATAGGCGATTTGGCAAGTATTTTATCTCTTTTCGCAACAATTTCATGAATTCTTCATCGGCGGCCGAACCCGCCCCGAACGAAAAAACCGACCGAAACGATTCCGGTCGGTTCTGCGGTTATTCTTCAGGGCGCGTCAGTCCTCGCGCAGCGTGGGGGCGATCGCGAGGAACGCTTCGACGACGCGCGGGTCAAAGTGCTTGCCGCTGCCCTCTTTGATGATCTCAACGGCTTGGTCGAAAGAGAAGGGCTCTTTGTAACTGCGCTTGGAAATGAGCGCGTCAAAGACGTCGGCGACGGCCATCACGCGGGCCGAGAGCGGGATCTCCTCCCCTTTCAGACCGCGCGGGTAGCCGGTGCCGTCCCACTTTTCGTGGTGGCAGTAAGCCATATCGACGGCCTCGCGCAAATAGCCCGTCTCGGCGGTGGAAACGAGGATCTCGTCCAAAATCTCTTTGCCGTCGGTGGTGTGCGTCTTCATCACGGCAAATTCCTCGTCCGTCAGACGACCCGGTTTATTGAGAATGGCGTCACTGACTTTGATCTTGCCGATGTCGTGCAGAGGTGCGGATTTGATCATGCTGCGCGTCAGTTCGGGCGTCAGTTCGCCCTCATACAAGCCGTCTTCAAGAAGTTCGCGCGAGACGGCCTCCACGATCTGCGAGGTGCGGCGTATGTGGCCGCCCGTACGCTTGTCGCGGCTTTCGACCATACTGGCGAAATCCAGGATGACGGCGTCCTGCATCGTTTGGATGCGGTCGATGTAGTGGGTGGAATCGTTGGAAAGTTTTGTGAGCGCCTCGTACAGATCGCTGAGTTCGTCGTCGGTGTCGACGTGGAGGTCGTTGACGTTCTCGAGGGATCGCCGGCGCCCCTCCTCCGTCTCGTAAGCGAACTGCTCGGCAACGGCGGCCATGGCGTTGATGGGGTAAATGAGCCGGTCTTCGGCGAAGGTCAGCGTGAACGCCAGCAGTACCAGCGAAGCGCCGATGATCAGCGCGCTGACCTTGGCAAGAAAGACGGTCTCGTCAGTCAGCACCTGGCTCATGGCGACGTCGGCGCAGACGTACGCCTGAACGGCGCCGTTGCTGTCGATCAGCGGACGGTAGACCGTCAGCAGCCAGCCGTACGTGTCGTCGGTTATGACGGGATCGATGCTCTCACCCGCCAGCAGAGCGGGAACCAACTCGCGGAACGACTCGTCGTAACCGAAAACGGTGCCCGGTTCCTCCGCCTCGACGTAATTGCCGTTGGAATCGTAAGAATCAAAGTCAAAAACGACGTGGATGCCGTCCTCTTCAAAGCGGTATACGTACAAAAAGCGGATGTCGTCAAAGGACTGTTTGACGGCCTCGAGCTGCGCCGCGGTCTCGGCATAGCCGGGAGCGTTTCGCCCCTCGGCGAGATACTGCGGCACCCGGTCGGCGTCCACGATGCTGGCCTCAAGGTCTGTGACGCTGCCCGCGATGAGGGCGTACTTGCTTTCGAGCGTGTCGCGGTACAGGTACACCATAACGCCCACGACGACGGTGATCAGCACCAGTTCATACACCAGCAGGGTGACGATGACCTTGCGCAGCAGCGAATGGCGAAAGCCCTTGAGCAAGCCGGCGTCCTCGAGTTTGGCGATGCTGTTGGGGCGCATCTTTTTGCGGAACGCTTCGGGAATAAAATGGAAGGCTACGGCGCAGACGAGCACAACGACCGCTTTGTCGACAACGTCAACCAAAAAGTCGCCCGCCACCTGTGCCAGGAAGGGCGGCACCTTGCCGGTGTCGTAGAGAATGCGGACGAGTTCGCCCGAAATGCCCTCGCCGAACGAGCCGCCGTACAAAAACCACGTCAGCACCGAACCGAGGCCGCCGCCGATGAAGGCAAGCGTCACGACGGCGACGAAGAAGCCCCACACCTTATGGAACAGTTTGCTGTTGTGCAGCAGACTGGTGGCCGCGGCCAGCAGAACGCTGATGGCGGCGTAGTAAAGGGTGACCGGATCGCTCAGCCCGTTGACGACGTTCGACGCAAACCCGACGACCACGCCGGGCAGGATGCCGCCGACCAGCGTCACAAGGACGGTGCCGATGCTGTCCAGATATAAGGGCAGGTCCAGCGCCATCGCGAGTTTTGCCGGAAGTACGTTCAAAAGCACACCGACGGCGATCAGTACGAGCGCGATGAGCGGGTAATATTTGTTTTTCTTCGGAACGGGAAAGTGTGACGACTGTATGGCAGCCAGAGCGCTTCCTCCTTTCGAAAGAACGGTTTACTCGACGGCGGCGTTACCGCTGGTCTCCATATACGTATCGACGGCGGAACGGCGGCGTTCGGCCAGTTCGTAATACATCTGCGCACGTTTCTTTTTGGAGATGGGCCACAACAGTTTGGGAAGGATGCCCAGTGCGCCGGTGATAAACGGCACAACAGACGAAAGCGCGAACAGCCAGAACTTGGTGCGGTCATCCTGCGTGCCGACCTTCAGGCCCTGCACGTAGCCGATCTTCTTCATAATGAAACTGCGCACCGTGCCCATAAACACGCCCTGCAATTTCAGCACAAGGCCCCTGGCAACGCCGGTAGTGGCCTCCATACGATAGCCGTTTTTCCACTCGCAGTAGTCCATGGCCTCGTTCCAAAGGTCGGCGTTGATGACCTTGTTGACACCAAACAGCAGTTTGTTGAAAAACTCCTGCAAACCGAACGCGATCATCATGGGCCCGCGTTTGGTGTAATTCTTGTTCACCATACCGAACAGGAAGTAGCCCAGCGTGAGCATATCGCCGTAGAAGTCGGCGCCCGTCCACAGGAATTTGGACGAGAAGCGACGGCGCAGCGGCTGGACGAAGGCGTAACTGATACTGCCCACGGGTGCGGACGGCGCGCTTGCGATGGACGCGAACGAAGCGCCGCCAAGCACGTCGATCCAATAGTTGTTGCGGTCGGTACCGACGGCGAAACCGCCGAGGAAATCGGACAGGCACATCAGCAGCACGGGGTAGTTCGTCACAATGGCCTTTAAGCCCTGGCGGATGCTCGGCCGCTCGATGGACTGGGGCACGCGTTCCCTCGACACGAGGAAGTACCACAGCGTAAAGGCGCAGGAAATAATGGCCGTGACGCTGCCGAAGCCCAGGAAGAGCGCGCGTTTGTTGAGATGGATGACGTCGTTATTGATCAAATCATACAGCGCGTTGAAAACATACTGGGGCACGTCCTCGCCCATATAGCCGGTCAACAGTTCCGCCAGCGTGATCAGGCGGATACGTTCGTTGGGGTTCGGCGTAATGGTCGACATATAGCCGCCGCGGGCAACGCTGGTGAAGGTACCGGCGGTCTCGCTGACGACGCCGAAGGCGAAATAGAAGATGAGTTTCGGGACGAACATACCGTCGGTATTGGGGAAGAAATACGGGGTGAGCCAGAACAGAATGCCGAGGATGGTAAGGGGGATCTGGAACGTGACCAGATAGGGGCGGAATTTGCCGATGCGGGTACGGGTATTGTCAACGATGGCGGAAATGAACGTATCGTTGAAAACGTCCCAGATACCCGTGAAGATATTGACGATGCCCTTGATGCCGAAATCGATCTTGACAAGGTCCCATTCGAAGCGGTCGCGGGAACCGTTGATATTAAACGTATTGGAAAAATCGTTGAAGAGGTAAGCGATGGTCTCTTTACGGCCGACGTAGTTGTAACTGCGGTAGATATTTTGCTCCAGTTTTTCGGTGCTCACTTCATTGGTGACGGTCGTTTGCTCGCTCATTCGCTCTTCACCTCCAGTTCAGTAACGTAAACATCCAATGTGTCGGTATAGGTCTTGCCGTCATAGGTCAGGGTGACGGTCACGACGTCGGGGATCTCGCTCGCTTCCACGTGAGCGGTGAACACGCCCGTCCCGTCCACGTCGCCCTCGCCCTGCGTGACCTCGAAATTCAGCGTGAAGTCCTCTTTGGGCAGGTCGTCGGGCAGAACCAGTTCGACCGGCAGGGTGTGCGATTCTTTGGGGCTGAGCGCCACAGCGTGGGTGGTGAAGCGCACGCCGTAAGTAACAAAGTTGAAGCAGTCGGTGGCGCGGTAATCAAATTCGACCGTGCGGACGCCGAGCGGGGCATATTTGCCGACCGGGGTCATGGTCGCGCGGACGTGATAGGTGCGGGCGACCTCCAGCTTGATCAGGCGATCGTTCAGACGGTTGACGTCGGCCCGATAGGTGACGTCCGTCAGGGTGACGGTCTCGTCGCTGATTTGGGCAACGTCCTTCAGTTCCGCCAACAGCCAAGCTTTGGCTGCCTCGTCCTTTTCGGTGAAGTAATAGGTTTCGGAAAGCCCGGCGACCGACCACGAGAAATAATACTTGTCGAGGTCGCCGCCTTCGGCAGTTCCCTGACGCGCTTCCATATCCTTGCCGGGAACGGTGAAATCAACGGCGGCCTTTTCCGCTTCGGCTCCGTCGACACGGGAGAAAGACGGGTACTGCCCCTGCATCCGGCCGAGGATATTGTTTTTGAGCCACACGACGGCGTCGTTGGTACCGACGATGCTGTCATCGGGAACGTCGAGCGAGGTCGTCATGCTGACGTCGCCGCCGCTTTGGAAGGCGGCGTCATAGGCGGCGCTGACGAAAGCGGGCCCGTCCGCGGCGTCGGGCAGCGGTGTGACGACCGGCTCGGGAGCGGCCGGCAGCACGAACTTCGGCTTGTTGATCTCGCGCTTGACGTAAACGGCAACCGCCGCGAAGCACGCCGCCAACAGCACCGCAACCACCAGCGTGGCGATAAGCACTTTCACTTTTTTGGAAAGAGGTTTTTTCATAGTTCTTTCGCCTCCTCCTCTGCTTTCAGTGCTTCTTTGAGTTCTTTAAGCCGTTCTTCACGCTCTTCGTCGGACTCGAACACCGGCAGCGAAAGATCGTCCACGCTGATTTCATTCTTTTTCAGTTTTTTGAGCAGTTCCACCCGCTTGGGATCATACTCGCGGTATTTGACGGGGATGCCGTTCTTGCGAAGCGACCGGTTCAAAAAGAATGCGACCAGGCAAACGGCAGCATAGACGGCCCCGCCGAAACCGCCCGCGGCGTGCACCAGTTCGGTCTTCGGCAGAACAGCGGGCAGAATGAATGCGACGCTCTGTACGAGAACGCCGTAACAAATCGCGACGAATGACATGCGGGAAACGAACTTCAATCCCCTGTCGAGATTGATGAACGTCAGCAGCATCGCCAGGCCGATCGGCAGCAACAGCAGCAGGCCGATCACCAGCATCGCTTCATACGCGAACGCGGCCTTGACGTAAGCGCCGTAAACCTCGCTGCCGGCAAGCGACAGCATGGCTTTCCAGAAGCCGCCCGAGATGAGTTGATACACGCCGATAGCGCCGGCGGAAACGTGTTCCTCCGCCAGCGGAAGCGTAAACGTCACCTTGCCGAACGGGACCAGCACCGTCGCCAGGGCGACGACGATCCAGACAAGTTGTGCGATCTGCACCTTGCCGCCGATGGTGGACGCTTTCAGCCGCGTAAGGATCATCCGCGTGGAGGCAGACTCGAGTTCGCGGCGTTTGGCGTCCCGCGCAAGATCGCGCTCGGACGTATAGTACAGAATGTTGACGCCGCAATGCTTACAGTTGGGGTGTAGGTCGAAGCGGGAAATCTCCGCTCCGCATTTCGGGCACTTCATCCATATTTCACCTCATATTAAATAGTATCATGAAACCGATTATAAAACAAGTATTTTTTACGCAAACGAACAATTTACGCTTGGCTCTTGCCTGCGGGGGCAAAACCTGCTATACTGTGGGTGAAAAAACCGCACGCGGCGCGGCCGTGCCCGCCGTGAAAGGAGTGTTGGCATGAACATCGTCTGTCTGGATATGGAGGGCGTACTCGTCCCCGAAATATGGATCGCGTTTGCCGAAGCAAGCGGCATCCCCGAACTGCGCCGCACCACCCGCGACGAGCCGGACTACACCAAGCTGATGAACTGGCGGCTCGGCATTCTCAAGGAGCACGGGCTCGGGCTGAAAGAGATCCAGGCCACCATCGCAAAAATCGACCCGATGGATGGCGCCAAAGCGTTTTTGGATGCCCTGCGCGCACAGACCCAGGTGATGATCTTGAGCGACACCTTTGAGCAATTCGCCATGCCGCTGATGAAAAAACTCGGCTACCCCACCCTGCTGTGCAACACGCTGACCGTGGAACCGGACGGCTTTATTTCGGGCTTCAAACTGCGCACGCAGAACACCAAACTGACCACGGTCAAAGCCCTGCAGTCCATCGGGTACGACACCATCGCCGCGGGCGACAGTTACAACGACCTGGCGATGATCCGCGCGAGCAAGGCGGGCTTTTTGTTCCGCACGACCGAACAGATCAAAAAAGACAACCCCGACTTGCAGGCGTTTGAGACGTACGACGCGTTTTTGAAAGGCATCGAAAGCGCCCTGTAACGAACACAACGCAAAACCCCACCTCGACGAGGTGGGGTTTTATTTCGGTTTGCGGTCAGCCGCCCAGATAGGCCTTTTTGACCTCGGGGCTGGCGGCGAGTTCGGCGCCGGTGCCGGTCAGCGAGATCTCGCCGGTTTCCAGCACGTACGCGCGGTCGGAGCACGACAGCGCCATCTGCGCGTTCTGTTCGACCAGCAGGATGGTCGCGCCGCCCTTGTGCAGTTCTTTGATGATGTCAAAGATCTGCTCGACGAGGATCGGTGCAAGACCCATGGAGGGTTCGTCCATCATCAGCAGTTTGGGGCGGTTCATCAGCGCGCGCCCCATGGCAAGCATCTGCTGTTCGCCGCCGGAGAGCGTGCCGCCGACCTGTTTCAAACGTTCGCCCAGCCGCGGGAAGCGCGTGCAGACGTCGTCGATGCGGTTCTTGATCTCTTTCTTATCCTTTTCCGTATAAGCGCCGAGCACGAGATTCTCGTACACAGTCAGTTCCTGGAAAATGCGGCGGCCCTCGGGCACCTGGCTGATGCCCATGGCGACCAGTTTATGGGCGGGGACCTTGTTGATGACGTTCCCCTCGTAGGTCACGGTGCCGCCCGCGATCGGGATCAACCCCATAATGCTCTGCATGGTGGTGGTCTTGCCGGCGCCGTTCGCGCCGATCAGCGAGACGATCTCGCCCTCGTTGACCTCGAAACTGATCCCTTTCAGGGCGCGGATGACGCCGTAGTTGACCTGTAAGTTTTCAACTGTCAGCAATGCCATGGTCAGCCCTCCTGTGTGGTGCCGATATACGCCTTGATGACCTCGGGGTCATTGAGGCATTTGTCGGTGTCGCCCTGAACGAGAACCGTACCGAAGTTGAGGACGGTCAACTCGTCGCAAAGGCCGGAAACGAACTTCATATCATGCTCGATCAGCAGCACCGTCAGACCGAACTCGTCGCGGATGCGCTTGACGATGGTCATCAGGTCGGCCGTCTCCTGCGGGTTCATACCGGCGGCCGGCTCATCGAGCAGCAGCAGCTTGGGATTGGTGGCGAGCGCGCGGGCGATCTCGAGTTTGCGCTGTTTGCCGTACGGCAGGTTGCAGGCGAGGTTGTTGCGCTCATCCTCCAAATCGAAGATCCGCAGAATCTCTTTGGCGCGTTCGCGCATGGCGGCCTCGCTGTGGGCGTGGCGCGGCAGGCGCAGCATACTCTCGATCATCGAGCATTTGAAGCGCTCGTCGTAGTGCAGGCCGACCAGCACGTTGCGGATCACGCTCATATTGTTGAACAGGCGGATGTTTTGGAAGGTGCGGGCGACGCCCATGTGGTTGATCTGCTCCTGCGTATGACCGACGAGGGGTTCGCCCTCCAGAAAGATCTTGCCGGTCGTCGGGGTGTAAACGCCGGTGATCATGTTGAAGATGGTGGTTTTGCCGGCGCCGTTGGGGCCGACCAGACCGTACAGTTGCTGTTTCTTGACCTCAAGGTTCACGTCCTCAACGGCCTTCAGACCGCCGAAGGAGATGCCGAGGTGCTCGGTTTTCAATACGACGTCACTCACGGTCATTCGCCCCCTTTCCCGGATTTTTCGGGTTTGTCCGGCTCAAAGGTTTTGTCCTGCTGCAAGTCGGTGGACAGCAGTTCGTCCATCTTGATCTTAGTCGGCACCTTGCGCCAATCGGTCGGCTCGTCGGGGATATCCCCGGGCTTGCTCTTTTTGGCGCGGGCGCGGGCGATGATGGCACGCGGCGAGATCTTTTGCTGAATAGGCGCGAAGACCGGCGCGTTGTTGAAGATAACAAGGATGATCAAAATCAGCGCGTACACAAGGTAACGGAACGACGCGAGGTCGCCGGACAGATTCTTTTGCAGCAGCGCGTTGATCAGCGTCAGCGCGGTAGCGGCGACGATGGAGCCGTTGACGCTTGCCATGCCGCCGAGAACGACCATGACGAGGATCTCGATCGAATAGTTGAACGAGAAGGCGGAATACATCACGGGGGTGATGTTGTGCGCGTAAATAACGCCCGCAACGCCCGCAAAGAACGCCGAGAAAACGAAGATGAACAGTTTGTAGAACGTAACGTTGATGCCCATCGCCTTGGCGGCGATCTCATTGTCGCGGATGGCGATGATGGCACGCCCGTGCTTGGAACGGATGAGGTTGTTGCACAGGAACAGCATCACGAGCACGACGCAGAACGTGACGATATACAGCGAGGTCTTGCCGCCGCCGTCATACTTGATGGTGTTGGTGTGCATACCCATCGCCGCGCCGAACACATTGAGGTTTTTGAAAATGGTGCGGATGATCTCACCGAAGGCCAGCGTCACGATGGCGAGGTAGTCGCCCTTCAGACGCAGGGCGGGCAGACCGACCAGCAGGCCGGCGGCAGCGGCGAGCAGACCGCCGATGAGCATGGACAGCAGCAGGACGATGAACTTGTTGGCGATAACGCCCGACAACTGCACCGCGATATAACCGCCGAGATAGGCGCCGATGCACATAAACCCGGCGTGGCCGAGCGACAGTTCGCCCAAAAAGCCGACCACAAGGTTCAGCGAAACGGCAAGAATGATGCCGTAGGCGATCTGCACCAAAAGGGTGGAATCACTGCGCTTGAGGTGGCCCGTCATCTGCATGATCAGGCCGTAAGCGAAGATGACGATGGTGATGAAATAACTGGTATAATCTTTGATGCGGAATGCGTTGCGTTTTTTCTCTTTGCCCATCGATTACACCTTCTCTCTTCTTTTCTTGCCCAAGATGCCGATCGGCCGGACAAGCAGGATGATGATCAACAGACTGAACTCCACGGCCGTGGTATACGGAGCGATGACCGGGATGGAAAGGCAGATCTTTTCGATCACGCCGAGCAGCACGCCGCCGATCATGGCGCCGGGAATGGAGCCGATGCCGCCGATAACGGCCGCGGTAAACGCCTTGATGCCGGGCATGGAGCCGAGCGTGGGCTCCGCGGTCGGGATCTGCAGCAGATAAAACAGACCGGCAAACGCCGCCAGAGCCGAGCCGATGGCGAAGGTGACGGAAATGATTTTATTGACGTTGATGCCCATCATCTGCGCCGCGCCGCGATCTTCGGACACGGCCTGCATGGCGCGTCCGGTCGTCGTTTTGCTGACGAACCAGGTCAGCAGCGCCATAATGACGGCGCCGACAACCAGCGTGACGATGGACGAGAGCGAGACCTTAGCGCCCGCCACGGTCACCGTGCCGAGAGTCGGCAGCGAAACCGAATGCGGCTTGGCGCCGAAAAAGATCTGCGCCAGACTCTGCAGCAGGTAACTGACGCCGATGGCGGTGATCAGCACCGCGATCGGCGTTACGCCGCGCAGGGGTTTGTACGCCAGTTTTTCCATCACAACGCCGAACAGCGTGCAGATGAACAGCGACAACAGCAACCCGCACGCCACGTTCAAAAACGCGTCGGTCGGGGATTTTGCCCGCTGCATCACGACAAAAACGGAATAGGCGCCGACCATGATGATGTCGCCGTGGGCAAAGTTCAACATCTTGGCGATGCCGTAAACCATGGTGTAGCCCAAAGCGATCAGCGCGTAGATGGCGCCGAGACTCAGGCCGTCAAACAAGATACTCATACATTACGTCCCCTTCGTGAGGATTTGGCCCGGTAAGCGAAGATTCACGCCGGCGAAACGGGCTCGTCGGAATGAATCGCCGCTTACCGCACAAGATAGGGAAAACTGACCGGAGAAGGAGAGACCTTCTCCGGTCAGCAGAGAATTACGGGAAATCAGTCGGCCGTCACTTCAACAATGATGGGCGGCTTGGCGCAGGCGCCGGTGGCATCCCACGTCATTTCGCCGGTAACGCCCTTGTACTGGAAGCCGGCGGCGAAGGTATCCTTCAGCGCGGCGCCGAGAGTGTCGGGAGCGACCTTGACGTTGTTGACGCCGAGCGCTTTCATAGCGTTGTAGATGGCGTAAACGGCATCGTAACCGTCAGCGGCGAACTGATCGGGCAGAGCGCCGTCATAGTCGGCCTTGTAGGCGGCGACGAACTTGGCAACGTTCTCTTCGGTGCTGTTGACGTCGAAGGGGGTGATGTAGCTGACCTTGTTGTGATCAAGGACGGAAGCGTCGATCTGATCCTTCACGCCGTCAAGACCGTCGCAGCCGAACAGAGCGGCGGTGCAGCCCTTGGAAACGCAGGCCTTGGCGATCAGGCCGGCCTCGGCGTAATAGATGGGCAGGAAGATGACGTCGCAGTCTCTCAGCGCTTCGACCTGGGTGGAGAAGTCACGCTTGTTCTCTTTATCAAAACTCTGCTCGATGTACTTGGTGCCGAGTTTTTCCATTTCGGTCTTGAACGCATCATAGATACCGCTGGAATAGGTGTCGGAGTTGTCATAGATAACGCCGATGTTCTTGTACTCTTCGCTCAGTTTGTCAGCGGCAAGGACGCCCTGGTCGGGGTCGCCGAAGCAAACGCGGAAGGAGTAGTCGCTGGCCGCGATAACGGTGGCGGCGGAAGCGGACGGAGTCAGCGAGAAGACGGAGTCATTGGCGGCCTCGGTCGCAAAAGACTCGGCGGCGCCGGAAGTGACGGAGCCGATGGAGACCTGCATGCCCTCTTCATACAGCTGGGTGTAAGCGGTCTGGGCCTTGGTGGGATCGCCCTGCTCGTCTTTCATGTTGAGAACGAACTCAACACCGTCAAGACCGCCGGCAGCGTTGATCTCTTTGATGGCAAGGTTCGCGCCGTTCTGGACGGAGATGCCGTAGGAAGAGAAGTCGCCGGTCAGGGGGCCGGTAGCGCCGATGACGTACTTGGTGTTGTTGCCCGTGTAGTCGCCTTCAGCGGAGAAGTCGACGGCTTCGGGAGTGGTGTTGCCGGCAGGAGCGGTCGTGTCGGTGTTACCGCCGTTGCCGCCGCAAGCGGCAAAGCAGCACAGCACGAGAACTGCGGCAAGCATCAGTGACAGAGCTTTTTTCATAACTGTTTTCCTCTTTTCCGTTTGGAAGTAGCCGACGGCGCCGGTGAGGGAACCGCACAGCCCAAACCGCGGCAAACGCTTTTTATAAATACCATATACGTTTCCATTCGCGATTTTCTTTAATTTTACTCAATTTCGTTTCAATGTCAAGACTTTGTATAAACTTTCGTTTTTTTTCATAAAAACGGGCGTAAAAAAACCGATGAAACAAACATATTGACGAGAGGCCGCGCCCGCGTCGATACCGCCGCGCGGTTCCGTGTCCGCCCGTGCCGGGCGGGACCGCGGCGCACTTGCGTTTCGCAGGGGTTTGTGGTACAATGGAAAAGTGAATAATCTGCGCAAGGAATGTATAATTATGAAGGAACCGCACCCCGTCGTTCACCCCTTTCCGCCGGTTTGGGACGCCGATAGCCGCGTGCTGATACTCGGCTCGTTCCCGTCGGAGAAATCCCGCGAAACGGGTTTCTATTACGGACATCCGCAGAACCGTTTCTGGCGGGTGCTGGCCGCACTTTATCACGTTAGCGTGCCGCAGACGAACGAAGAAAAGCGGGCGCTGCTGCTTGCGCGGCACGTCGCCCTGTGGGACAGCGTCGCCGCCTGCGAGATCGTCGGATCAAGCGACGCGTCCATTCGCGGCGCCGTGCCGAACGACGTCGCGGGACTGCTCGCAAAAACGCATATTCATACAATATTTACAAACGGTACCGCCGCCCGGCGGGTGTATGAAAAATACACCGAGCCGCTGACGGGAAAGCCCTGCGTCCCCCTCCCCTCGACCAGCCCCGCCAACGCCGCCCGGTCGCTTGAACAACTGATCGACGCGTGGCAAATCGTCGCGGAAGCAAGCGAGCGGGAACGGTAAATGGCAAAATAACAAGAGGAACGCCGAAGGCTACCTGTCATAAGGATGTTTATGAAAACAGAAAAGCAGCCAGATCGGTGAGAAAAGAATAACAGGCAACGGAAATAAAATCCGTTGCCTGTTTTCTTTTGATAAATAGCCTGTTTAATTATGCAATCTTTATTTGCCATTCTCATTCATAAAAACAACAGAATTCAATACTTTGCAAAATTCTTCATAACCAAACCGGTCGTTTGTATTTAAGTCTGCAAAAGTAATGCTGACTTTCTCTCCCTTATCGTTATATAACTCAGCTGCATAGTACTGCTTGTTATGAACACCGCCGGTGTGTATGAAGATAAAGCCCTTTGCATTTTTTCCATTAAAATCAACTATTCTATCATTAATTGGGGCAGCTACACCATTAATAGTTAGAATGTATAATGACATTTTTGCTTTTTGCCAATCACAGAGCTTAATAATTGAAAAATCATAATTGTAGAACAACCATTTTGTATCATACTCTGTTTTTATTTCTCTCCCGAAGTTTTCAAGGCACCAACCTTCCCTATTTAAGAAATAGTAATAATGTTCCATCTCCTCATCATATGAGTAATGAACAGCATACAAATCCGAATATGATTCTCCATCAATTTGATATGTGTAATTCGGAGCATAATATGTTTTCTCATCGCTTGAACTGTCAAGTTCAAATTCATTTGGAATTACTAATTTAACGTTTCCAACTTCAATGGTCTTTCCCTCTCCATCAAAAATCGAGTCGTAATTTTGAAATTGCTCGGGGTTATGCTTTGCAAAATCAGGAAGCGAATTATACTTTATTCTCACAATAATCGGCGGACCGAAAATATATGTTAAAACTGCGATAACCATTATGATAGGCAAAACAACAAACAAAAATGCTTTTACTATTCGATGAAGCAGCATTTTTTCATTGTAAAGCTTAAGGTATTCTTGTCGTATTTCCTGGTCGTTTGAATCTTGTTTAGAAGGAATACCTAAAAACTGATCCAAACTAACATCAAAATACTCCGTAATCTTTATCATTATATCAAGCCGA
>CADBON010000177.1 GCA_902796315.1 Oscillospiraceae bacterium
GGAAGAAGCGGTATCGACTGCCTTGTTGGCAAGACCGTTGACGTCGGTGCCGAAGCCGGTAGCGATAACGGTAACGACCATTTCATCATCCAGTTTCTCGTCGAACGCAACACCGAAGATGATGTTGGCGTCGGAATCGGCCGCCTCGGCGATGATGCTGGAAGCGGTGTCGACATCCTCGAGGGTGATGTCCGGCGAAGAGGTGATGTTGATGATCACGCCCTTGGCGCCCTGAATGGTGGTTTCAAGCAGCGGGCTGGTGATAGCGGCGTTGGCGGCCGCTTCGGCCTTTTCTTTGCCGCTGGCACGACCCACGCCCATGTGCGCGTGACCGGCGTCCTTCATAACGGCGGTAACGTCGGCGAAGTCAAGGTTGATCATGCCGGGAACTTTGATCAGTTCGGAAATGCTCTTGACGCCCTGACGAAGCACGTCGTCAGCGATATCGAACGCGTTGGCAAAGGTAATCTTCTGATCGGAGACGAGTTTGAGACGCTCGTTCGGGATAACGATGAGACTGTCAACGTGCTGGGCGAGTTCGGCGATGCCGGCCTCGGCCTGCTGCATTCTCTTTTTGCCTTCAAAGGCAAAGGGTTTGGTGACGATACCGACGGTAAGAATGCCCTGCTCTTTGGCGAGCTGAGCGATGGCGGGAGCCGCACCGGTGCCGGTGCCGCCGCCCATACCGGCGGTGATAAAGACCATATTGGCGCCGTTCAGAGCGTCGGCAATGGCCTCTTTGCTCTCTTCGGCGGCTT
The DNA here is from genome assembly GCA_902796315.1 of Oscillospiraceae bacterium. Lineage (GTDB taxonomy): Bacteria > Bacillota > Clostridia > Oscillospirales > Acutalibacteraceae > DTU089. The sequence continues at coordinate 759 of CADBON010000177.1, forward strand.
TCAGACCGACTTCGGGACGGGCGCCCGCGCCGCGGCCGCCGGTGACCTTTTCGCCGATCGGAATTTTATGCGTGGCTTTGGAAAAAGCAAGAACCTGCTTGTCCGTATTGATGGAGATGAACTCCACGCCCTGAATACCGGAATTGACCATGCGGTTGACGGCGTTGCCGCCGCCGCCGCCGACGCCGATAACCTTGATCTGGGTAACGTCTTCGAAGTCATTCGATAATTCGATTGCCATTTTCAAATCCTCCCATATTTTCACTGTAATGCTGCGAATCCGCAATTCCCTACAGTACTCTATTTTTTTATACTATAAATGTTACCATAAACTCGTGTCAAGTGCAAGACATTTTTCAAAATTTTTTGAAATTTCAAAAAACCGCGGAAACGCTAAAGGAACACGTCAAGTTACGTTAAGAATTCAGCTTTATCAAACCGCGGGACAAAAACGGTACATTGGCGGTGGTAGAATATCCCCGAAACAAGACACGGAGAAAGGCGAAAATCCTTTTCGCCGTATGACAAAACGATTGGAGAGAAGCGTATGAACGTGCAAGACCGTATTATTGACCGCTGCGGGTTCTCGCCCGCAATGAGCGATTACCTGAAATCACAAAACCCGGGCGAACTAACGTTAACCGAGATCATCACGGGGGCGCCTGTGAAGCTGACCGACAAGCTTGACTTGTATGCGCTGCTTGCAAATGAAAACGCCAAACGGCTTTACACCGAAACCAAACGCGCGCTCGCGGAATTGACGCTGAAAAACGGGGAAGTGTTCAGTTTTGAAGAATGCTGGTACGATGACGATATCCTGGACGAGAAAAACGCGTTTCAGTACTTGTTCACCTCCTTCGACGCGGCAATCCGGTATTTGCGGGAGGAAATGGCCGAAGAAGAATGGGACGATACGACGGAATGCTGGACAGAGCTTCGCAAATGGACCCCGAAAAATAACGGAACGATGGACAATCCATACGTTTACTATATGCTGAAAGACGAAATCGTTTATTTCAAGCAAATGAAATATCCGCCGTGTCACGAATGGCAAGGATACGTTGACAGCGTGAGTTTGGATTTGCCGATTCCGTTCAAGCCGGGGGATATCGTCACGTTAAACAGTGTGCCGTTCACGCCGCTACGGCAGGCAATTCTCATAGAGGTACACAACGGCGATTGCTGCGGGGTGCAGATTCTGTACAGACACGCGGACGGATTATGGCGAACCGGTGCGTTAAAGCACGGCGCGGGATGGCACTGGACCTATCCCCTGCTGTCATCGCTCTACCGTCTTCAAAAGACGGAACCCGATGATTCCGACGAAGGAACGCTGCTGAAAAAGGTTCGTGTTTATATTGACGGCAATCCCGAAAAGGGAAAGAAAATCTGGAATATTATGAACCATTATGAACAGATCTTGCAAAGCAAGGGGCTATCGGAAGCATTTGTAAAAAGCCAATTTGACAGCAGCGCGGTCAGCGATGAAACGCTGGGGGTGATGATAGAGGCGTTGCAAGAGGATAAAGCCCAACCTTAATCATCGAGTTGCGTTTGAAAACAATACCGATTGAAATAGAAAGAGCAGACGGCCTTGGCTGTCTGCTCTTTCTATTTGTTTTATGGGGAGCGGCGTCAATCCTCGGTCTTTTCACGGAAATAGGAGTTGGGGGCCTTGGTGACGTCGAGGGTACCGACGGTGACGGTGCTGCGCTCGTTCTCGCTGTCGATGGCGAGTTTTGCGCGTTTGAGTTTGTTGACGAAATCGTCGCTTGTGCCGACAAGGATGATGATGCGTCTGTCGTAGGCAAGGCGGATCATAGTGGGCTTGCGAAGGTCGACGGCCGTCAGTTTCTCAAGCCCGCTCTCGCGCAGCGCTTCGAGGTAGGCGTCAAGCAGGGCCTGCTGGTCTTCGGTCTGGCACTTGAGGGGTTGGCCCGCCGTGGCCTCGGCAAGGGTCACGCCCCTGACAAGGGCGCTGCCGGGGTGTTTTTTGGCGCCGGTCTCAAGCACCTTGCCGGCGTTGTCGGCCAGCACGTACGTCTTGCCGACCTTGAACGCGACGGCCGCCGTATCTTCTGTCACGACGACGGTGAGCGTGCCGGGCAGGTGTTTTTGAACGTCGACGGACGCGATATAGGGTAGCGTAGAGGTCAGAGTTTCGACGACCGTCTCCTCATTGACGCGGAAAAGGTTGTCGCCCGTTTTGACGCCGCAGTGCTCGATCACCTCATTGACTTTATAGACCTTGTTGCCGACGACCTCGATGGTGTTGATCTTAAAGAAAACCGTCAGCGACAGCGCAACGCCGATGGCGGCCACGAGCGCGAGCAGCGCAAGAGAGCCCATGAAGCGAAACACCTTGCGGCGGCGGTTGAGTTTGCGTTTTTTCAGCGAGCGCACCTCATCGCGCGAAAGCGGCTCGCTTTCGTGCTGACGCGGGGCGCGTATGACGGTTTTGGCGCCGTTTTTACGCTTGACGTTGACCGTTTTCATGTTCATGTCCGGGTTCCTTTCATAGACGTCCGTTTATTTTGAAACGCCCTTTCCGGCGAGGTCGAGAATGATCGACGCGATCTGCGCGCCGGCGTCGGTATGGGCCATAGCCCTGGCGTTGCGGCCGATCTCAGCGAGGCCGTCGCGGTCTGCCAGCAGCGTTTCGATCTCCGCCAAAAGGCGTTCGCCGGTCAAATCCTTTTCTTCGATGATGCGGGCGGCGTTGCGCTCGACAAGCGCCATGGCGTTATGGTACTGGTGATTCTCGGTCACGTTGGGCGACGGGATGAGGACGGCGGGTTTGCCGAGCGCCTCAAACTCCGACAGAGAGGACGCGCCGGCGCGGCAGACGACAAGGTCGGCGGCCGAAAGGCAGCGGTCCATATCGTCGATGTAGGTACGGACCTCGATCCGCTTGTTCCCGTCAAGGGGTACGCCGCGTTTTTTCAGTTCCTCGGGCACCCACGTGCCGTACTGGCCGGTGGAAACGAGGTAGTTGACGGCGTCGTTTTGCCACGTGGCGGCGATCACGTCCACAACGGCGCGGTTGACCGCCTCGGCGCCGAGCGAGCCGCCCATGCAGAGGACGAGCGGTTTGTCGTCAAAGCCGAGTTCGGCGCGGGAACGGACGGGGTCGGCCGCAAGTAACTCGCCGCGCACGGGCAGGCCTGTGACGACGGGCTCTTTTTTGAGTTTGAGATATTCTTTCGCCTTTTCGACGGTCAGCATCACCACGTCGACCTCGGGGGCGAGCGCTTTATTGGTGACGCCGGGATAGGCGTTCTGCTCGTGAATGGCGGTGGGTATGCCCATTTTGGCGGCGGTCCGCACAACGGGGCCGCTGACGTAACCGCCAAAGCCGACGACGGCGTCGGGCTTTTCTTCACGCAAAATCGTTTTGACGGCGCCCGTGCTCTTCATCAGCAGGGCAAGCGTACGCAAATTCTGTTTGACGGCGGCGGCGGAAAAACTGCGGCGGAAGCCCGAAATGGCGATCGTGCGCAGCGGGTAGCCAGCGGCGGGAACGATGCGCGATTCAATGCGATCGGCCGTGCCGACAAAGGTGATCTCGATATCGGGCGAAAGTTTGCGCAGTTCCCCGGCAACGGCCAGCGCGGGATTGACGTGCCCGCCGGTGCCGCCGGCGGCGATCAGGATTTTCATGCGGCCTCCTCCCCCGTCTTACGGGCAGCGCGGCGTTTTTTCGGTTTGAAGGAATACACGCGCGGCATATCCGCCTGCGCCGACACACTCAAAACGACGCCCATCTCAAGCAGGGTGATCCATAAAGCGGTACCGCCGTAGCTGAAGAACGGCAGACTGATGCCGGTATTGGGAATGATGTCGGACACGACGGCGACGTTGAGAATGACCTGCCAGCCAAGCTGAACGACCATGCCGAACGCAAGCAGCGAGCCAAAGCGGTCGCGGGCGTGCAGGCCGATATAAATACCGCGGATGATCAGCGCGCCGAAAGCGACCAACAACGCAAGACAGCCGACGAAACCGAGTTCCTCGCCGATGATGGAGAAAATAAAGTCGGTGTGCGATTCGGGGATATACAAATATTTTTGTTTGGAATTGCCGAACCCTTCGCCCAAAACGCCGCCCGAGCCGAGCGCGTAGAGCGAATGGTTGATCTGCCAGCGCAGGTTCTGCGGGTCAAAATCCTTGTCGAGCCAGGCGCGGATGCGGTCGATCATATACTCTTTGATCGGCAGGTGCTCGTAACTGGTGACGGCGAACGCCACGAGCACGCCCCCGACGACGAGGGCGATACCGAACCAGCGGGCGCGGCCCTCGCCCAGCCAGAGCATGGAAGCGCCGATGAGCATGATCAGAATAGCGCCGGAGAGGTGGCTGCCGAGGTAGACGAGAACGATGGTGAACAGGATGAGGAACGCGTAGAAGAACATCGTGACCGTGCCCTGCGTGATCTTGATATGGGTGATCTGATAGAGCCGGCGCGCCCAGTTGGCGTTTGCGACCTCGGTGCTGACCATTTTTTTATGGTTTTTGTCAAGGCCGTTCGCACAGACGAAAATGATCATAATCTTTGCAATCTCGGACGGCTGGAAGGAAAAGACGCCGATATGGATAAAGCGCTTGATATCCTCGTCGCCCTTCTGAAACATGCAGATGCCCAGCAGCGCCCACGAGACAAGCAGCCCGATGGTCGTGAAATAGCGCAAATAGCGGTAATTCAGCCGTGACACGATAAGCATCATCACAACGCCCGTGACGGCGAAGACCAACTGCCGCTTGAAGAAATACAGACTGTCGTTTTCTTTGGTGTTATAAAACGCATAGACGTAACTGGACGAGAGCAGCATGACCAGCCCGAACGCCAGCAGCAGCATCGTCAGTATAAAGAACGGAAGATCGCCGTTTCGCTTGACGAGCAGCGGACCTTCAGCCTTCCGGATCTTTGCAAAATTCATTACAATCTCCTTCCGTCGCGGTTACGGGGTTTCGAGCGCGACCAGCAGCACGGCGGCGATAGCGCCGGCGAGGTTGACGGCGCTGAAAACGGTGACGATCTTCGTCTCTTTCCAGCCGCACATTTCAAAGTGATGGTGAATGGGCGCCATCTTGAAAATGCGCTTGCCGTGCGTCAGTTTGAAATAGCCGATCTGCAGGATGTCGGAACCGAACTCGGCAACGTAGATGATGCCGATCAGCAGTATTATGAACGGGCGGTCGACCGTGTATGCGAGAGCGATCACGATGCCGCCGAGGAACATTGAGCCGAAGTCACCCATCATCACCTTGGCGGGATGCCAGTTCCAGATCAGGTAGCCGGCCAGCGCGCCAGCCAGCGCCGAAGCGAGAACGCTGACGCCGAGCACGCGGCAGATAAACCCGACGGCGACAAAGCCGAGCGCCGCGGTCAGCGTGACGCTGGCACAAAGCCCGTCCACCCCGTCGGTGAAGTTGACGGCGTTGGTGGTGCAGTAGATCACGGCGACGCCGATGAGCCAATAAAAGATCTTGGTCTCGACCTTGCCGACAAAAGGAATATACATCGCGCCAGTCATGCCGTCGTTCCAGTAGAGCGTAAACAGATAAGCGACCATCACGATGATCTGCAAAACGGTCTTCTGCACGATGGTCAAGCCGAGGTTGCGTTTTTTGACGACCTTGATATAGTCGTCCAAAAAGCCGATAAAGCCAAAGCCGAACGCCATGAGGATGCCCGCCCAGAACTTGATCTTCAGCGGATCCGATACGTTTTCAAACAACGCGCCCGAGGACACAAGTTCCTTGCCGAGCAGTTTGAAAACGAAGAACACGACGAACAGGCCGAGATAGGTGCCCACGATGAACAGGATGCCGCCCATGGTGGGCGTGCCCTGTTTATCCTTGTGCCACTTGGGGCCGATGTCCAAAATCGTCTGCCCGAATTTCAGTTTGTGCAGAAACGGGATAACGAGATAGCCCAGGCCGAACGCGAGGCCGAAGCCCACGACGGCCGCCAGCACACAGGCAAGAATCGGATTCATTGGTTCCACTCCTTATACAGTCCTTGAAAGACGTCTTCCATTTTCATACCGCGGCTGCCCTTGAACAGCACGACGTCACCGCTTTGCAGATACGCTTTCAGCGTTTCGCGCAGGGCGTCCTTGTCGTCGAAGGCGAACGTTTCCACGCCGCGCTTACGCGCTTCCTCGGCGCAGAAAGCGGCCTGCTCGCCATAGGTAAACAGGGCGGTGCAGTTCATATCCGCCGCATACGCGCCGACGTCGCGGTGCGCCTGCTCGCCGGTGTCGCCCAGCGCAAGCATATCGCCGAGAACAGCGATCGTGCGCCCCGTGCCGAGTGTATGCAGGGTGTTCAGCGCGGCGCGCATACTGTCGGGATTGGCGTTGTAGCAATCTTCAATAAAGGTCATGCCGCGGATCTCGGTCACGTTCTGCCGCATACCCTCGGTCTGAAAGTCGGCGACGCCCGCGGCGGCCTCGTCGAAACCAAGGCCGAGCAAATGCCCGACCGTGACGGCGCACAGGGCGTTGTAAACGTTGTGCAGGCCGACCGCCGGTACGAAGACGGGCGTCCTCTCCCCTGTTTCGCAGACGGCGGTGAAGCGGCTGCCGTGCGCGTCGGAAAGGATATCCTCGGCGCGAAGGTACAGGTTTTCGCCCGAAACGCCGAAGCCGTACAGGCGGTGATCGTCATTGCGATAGGCGGCAAGCATATCGTTGTCGCCGTTGATCACGAGGGGCGAGCCGGGCGCCATGCCGTCCAATATCTCACACTTGGCGCGCAGGATATTTTCACGCGAGCCGAGCGTTTCGATATGCGCGGTGCCGACGTTGGTGATGACGCCGACGTCGGGGCGAACGGCTTTGGAGAGGGCGCTGATCTCGCCCGCGTGGTCCATCCCCATTTCAATGACGGCGGCTTCATAGGTGCCGTCGAGTTGCAGCAGGGTCTTGGAAACGCCGATATTGTTATTGAGGTTGCCCTCGGTACGGTAGGTTTTGAAACGGCGGTTCAGCGCCGCGTAGACCATCCCCTTGCTGGTCGTCTTGCCCACGCTGCCCGTCAGCCCGACGAAGGGGATGTCGTAACGGGAGCGGTAACCCGCCGCGATTGCCAAAAAGGCCGCGGTGGTATCCTTCACACGCATCAGGCGCGGGTCGGCGCCGCAGTCGCGGCTGCACAGCACGGCCTTCACGCCCTGCCGCAGGACGTCGGCGACAAAATCGTTGCCGTCGAAGCGTTCGCCGACGATGGCGATAAAGAGCGTATCTTCGTCAACGTCGCGGCTGTCGATGGAAATGCGGCCGACGGTGCCGTCGAGCGCGGTCTCGGCGCCGCACCAGGCGGCGATCTGTGCAAGGGTGAGTCGTTCCATATTTCAGTTTCCCTTCCCTTCGGCAAGGATTTTGCGGACGACCTCGCGCTCGTCGTAATGCACGCGCTCGGTGCCGATGATCTGATACGTTTCGTGGCCTTTGCCCGCCAGCAGCACCGTATCGCCCGCCTTGGCCTTGGTCAGCGCGTAGCGGATGGCGTCCGTGCGGTCGCGAATGGTGACGACCTCGGCTTTGCTGCCGACGGTGCCGATGAGGATCTCTTTGAGGATCACGTCGGGGTCTTCGGTACGGGGGTTATCGGTGGTGACGACGGCAACGTCGGAGAGGTCGGCGGCCAAGCGGCCCATCTTGGGGCGCTTGGTGCGGTCGCGGTCGCCGCCGCAGCCGAAAACGACGAACACACGCCCCGGCGTAAAGCCGCGGACGGCAGTCAGCGCTTTTTCAAGCCCGTCGGGGGTGTGGGCGTAATCGATCACGATCACGAACGGCGCGTCCGCGTCAAGGATCTCGAGCCGTCCCTTTAGGGTGTGCGCCGACGCCATTGCCTGCGCGGTCCCGTGCAGGGGGTAGCCCAGCAAGGTCATACAAGACACGGCGGCCAGAGAGTTGTAGACGGAAAAATCACCGGGCGCGGCGTAGTCGATCGTTTCGCCGCAGAGCGTGTAAGTAACGCTTTCCGGCTCCAGCCGAATGTTTTCTGCGGTGAAATCCGCTCCTTGACGGCCGTAGGTATAGGCGCGAACGGGCAGATCGGCGAGCATATACGCCGCAGACTCGTCGTCGCGGTTGATGAGCGGGAGTTCGCACTGATAAAACAGTTTCTTTTTACAGCGGCGGTACTCCTCGATGGAGCCGTGATAATCCAGATGATCCTGCGTAAGATTGGTAAAAATGCCGACCTTGAAGCGGACGCCTGCAAGCCGGCACTGGTCGAGCGCCTGGGACGTGGCCTCGACGAGGCAGATGCGGATCCCCTCGTCGACCATCATACGGAACAGACGGTGCATTTCGTGCGGTCCGGGTGTGGTCAGCGCGGTGGGAAAGACCCGGTCGCCCACACGGTTGCCGAGCGTGCCGATAGCGCCGACGCGTTCGCCGGACGCGACCAGCAGTTCACCGAGCAGGGCCGACGTGGTGGATTTGCCGTTGGTGCCGGTGATGCCGACCAGCGTCAGTTCGTCGCAGGCGCGGCCGTACAGGTTTTTGCACATCAGTGCGTACGCTTCGCGCGGGTTATCGACAAGGATCTCGTGCGGAAGGCCCAGCGGACGGGAAACGACGACGGCCGCGGCGCCTTGTGCGAGCGCCCCGGCGGCAAAGTCGTGACCGTCGCTGTGCGCGCCCTTGACGCACACAAAGACGGAACCCGCGGTCACGGCGTTGGAATTATCGGTAACGTCGGTCACGTCACCGTCTTGAAAACTTCCGGTATAATTGACGTCCCGTAACAGAAGCGACAGTTTCATCCTTCTCCTCCTCTTGTGCGGAACAATCAGTTATCGTTCACGCCCGTCGTCGTCTTGAAATAGACGGTAACGGTCGTTCCCAAACGCGTTTTGGTACCGGGGGCGATGCTCTGTTTATAGGCGACAAGCCCCTCGCCCGTGGCGGTGCCGGATACTTTCAGGTTAAAGCCGGCGTTGACAGCGGCGCTGTTGGCCTCGCTCACAGAAAGGCCGGTCAGCGTGGGCATTGCGGCGGTGGTGTCCCCCGCGCCCTCTTCGGTATACAGAACGACCACGCCGCCCGTGGGCACGCTCTGTCCTTTGGCAGGGTACTGCGTGAGCACCTTGTCGCCGTCGCCGACGACGCGGGCCGTGAAGTCGCCCGCGGCAAGGATATCTTCGGCCTCACTGACGCTCTTGCCGAGGACGTCGGGCGTTTCGGCGTTCATTTCGGCCAGCTCCTCGTCGGTATACATCGGTTCGATATTCAGGTAGTTCAAGACCTGCTCGATAACGGAACCGGCGACGGGCGCCGCAATAGCGCCGCCCAGACGGTTGTCGCCGTGCGGCTCGTCGATCACGACGAGAACGGCAATCTCGGGATCGTTGGCGGGAGCGGTGCCGCAGAACGAGGCGACGTACTCACCGTCGGTAGTCAGTTTTTCGGACGTACCGGTCTTGCCGGCGATGCGGCAGCCGGGAATATACGCGTTGCGGCCGGTACCCTCGGCAACGACGTGCTCCATATAGCCGATGACCGTGTCGGCGGTCTTTTCGGAGACGACCTGACGGCGGACGGTGGGCTCGGCTTCGTACACAACGTTGCCCTTCTGATCGAGTTCTTTGGCAACGATATAGGGTTTCATCAGTTTGCCGCCGTTGGCGACGCAGGAAATGGCGGTGATCAGCTGAATGGCGCTGACCTGGAAGGTCTGGCCGAAGGCGCTGGACGAGAGTTCGGCAATGCCGAGGTCGTCAAGCGGATGGTAGGTCACGCCCGCCTTGGGTTCGGCTTCGCCGGGCAGGTCGATGCCGGTCTTTTCGGTCAGGCCGAACGCCTCGAAATACTTATAAAACTTCTCTGCGCCGAGTTTTTGACCGATGGTGATGAAGAACGGGTTGCAGGAATTCATCAAGCCGTGCTGCAGGTCCTCGGTGCCGTGGCCGTCACGGACGGCGCAGCCGATGATATTGTCGGCGACCTGGATGGAGCCGGTGCAGGTGTAGGTGAAGTCGGCGGGCAGAACGTTCTCTTCCACGACGGCGCAGGTGGTGACGACCTTGAAAACGGAGCCGGGCTCGTAGGTGTCGCTGATGCACTTGTTGCGCCACATATTGAACGTTTCGGCGTTGTAGGCGGCGTCGTACTCGTCGGGATCGGTGATCTTGTCGAGTTCGGCAAGCGTTTCCTTATTCTTGATAACGGTCGGCTGATTCAGATCGTAGTCGGGCAGGGTCGCCATACCGAGGATGGCGCCCGTCTTGACCTGCATCACGATGCCGTAACAGGCGGTCGCCTTGTTCTCGGCACGCGCTTCGGTCAGCGCGCTCTCAAGCAAATGCTGAATGTTTTTGTCGATGGTCAGCACGTGGCTCAAGCCCTGCTGGGCGTCAAACTTGGACTGGTAATTGCTGTCCATCAGGTCGGCGTTGGCCTTTTTGGCGGTGATGATACGCCCCGAAATGCCGGTGAGCGATTCATTATACTGCAGTTCCAACCCCGCGCGGCCCGTGTTGTCGGACCCCGTAAAGCCGATAACGGTCGAGGCAAAATTGGAATAGGGATAGTAGCGTTTGGTGTCGGGATCGATCGCCACGATGCCGTACAGATCGTTGTCGTCAATGAACTTCTGAATGGCGGTTTTTTCGTTGTACTCGACCTGACCGGCGATCTTGGCGTACTGGTAATCCTTATTGGCTTTGAGAATGGAGGCGATCTTTTTGGCGTTGGGCTTTTTGAGGATGGCGCCCAGGCCGTCGGCGATCAGTTGCGATTGGGCGGCGTTTTCAATGCGCGACGGATCGACAAAAACGAGCCACGCGGAAGCACTCTCGGCGAGGATGTTCATATTGCAGTCGTAGATGGTGCCGCGGTCGGCGGAGATCACGGTGTCGCTGAGTTGCTGTGCTTCGGCCTTGGCCTTATAATCGGCGGAATCTATGATCTGCAACTGAAACAGGCGCACAAGGTTCCCGCCGAAGCCGACAAGCAGCAGAACCGCGGTCAGAATGAGCGCCCGTTTTTTGATGTTCTTATTCGTCTTTGCCATGATGTGCCTCCGGGTAACGGCCGCAACGAAAGGCCGTCTCTTTCAAAAAAAGAGAGTCGAGCATTCTCAACTCTCATAAAAAATGTATTTTTGACTCAGAAAAGATATGCAAACAATTCTTTGAGTTTGCTTTCGCCCTTATCCTCCGCGTCGCCGACGGTGCGGTCGCCCGAGAAAAGGATCTCGTCCCCCTCGGTGAGGTCGATGTAGATGATCTGTGAACTGTCGGCTTTGACCATACCGAGTTTTTTGGTGGCGTATTCGTCAATCTTTTCGTTGGAGAACATACTGTTCAGTTCCGCGGTTAAACGAACTTTTTCACCCGCGGCAATGTCGATCTGGCTCTGCACTTCGGAGATCTGATTGGTGACGGTCTCGTTCTGCGCCTGAAGGAGCAATACACCGATCCACAGGGCAAAGAAGGCGAGCGTGAACACGATCGCCTTTTTCAATGACGAAGGTACCACGACCACCTCGGCGTCGGGACGGGCGTCGGCCGCCGCTTTGCGGACGGGGCGGCGCTGCTGCCCGGCGGCGGGACGGCGCGCGGGTTCGGGCTTGCGCGCGGGCGCAGCGGTACGCGCCGGAACGCGAACGGCCGGACCTTCAAACAAAGAAAAATCGTACGCTTCGGAACCCCTGTACATTTCCTTACCCCTTTACATCCTTTTTAATCGTATCTTACAGTTTTTTAGCGACCCGCAGTTTGGCGCTGCGGCTGCGGTTATTCTCTTCGACTTCGGCTTCGCCGGCCTTGACGCCCCGGCTTTTGACGACGGCCTTCGGCTTGTTGCCGCAGACGCAGACGGGAAAATCCGGCGGGCAGGTACAGCCCTGACGAAGCGTTTGAAAATACTCTTTTACAATTTTATCTTCCAGCGAATGGAAGGTGATGACGGCAAGCACGCCGCCCGGCTTGAGCGCATCGAACAACTGCGGCAGCGCTTCGCGCAGCGATTCCAGTTCGGCGTTCACCTCGATGCGCAGCGCCTGGAAGGTGCGCCGGGCCGGGTGACCACGACGCCGGTAGCTCGCGGGGACGCTGGAGGAAATTACGTTCGCGAGCTGCAGCGTCGTCGTAATGGGCTGTTTTTCACGTTCACGGACAATGGCCGAAGCAATGGCGGCCGCGTACGGTTCTTCGCCGTAGCGCCGCAGGATGGCGGCCAGTTCCTGCCGTGTGGCGGTGTTCACGAGGTCGGCAGCGGTGCGGCCCGTGCGGCTCATGCGCATATCGAGCGGCGCGTCGCGGTGGAACGAGAACCCGCGTTCGGGTGTGTCGAGTTGATGACTGCTGACGCCGAGGTCGGCGACAGCGCCGTCTATGGCACGGACGGACAGTCCGTTTAAGATCTCGCGGATATTGACGAAGTTGTCACGCACGATCGTCACGCGGCTGTCGCCGTCAAAGCGTTCGTGCAAAACGGCGACGGCGTCGGGATCGCGGTCGATGAGAACCATGCGGCCCTGCGGCGAAAGACGCTGCAACACGGCGGCCGCGTGCCCTCCCCCACCGGCGGTGCAATCGACGTACACCCCGTCGGGCTGTATCTCAAGCGCGTCAACAGATTCCTGAAGCAGAACCGAAACGTGAGAGAATTCCATACCGTTGCGTCAGAAGTTGATGCCGAGTTCGGTATCGTCGAGCGCATCCATGGCGGCAACCTCTTTCTGCCAGTTGTCCTTGGACCAAATCTCGACGTGGCTGGTATTCTTGACCAGCACGACCGTTCCGTCGATGGCGGCAAACTCCAATTGCTCGTGCGTGAGGGTCAGACGGCCGGCCTTGTCGAGATCGGCGTAGGTGACCGAACTGTTGAGGCGGCGCTGAATGCGGCGGGAACGCGCGTCAACGGCCTTGGCCTGCACCTGCTCGCACACCTTTTGCCACTCCGGCTCGGAGTAGACGTACAAGCAGGGGGCGTCGGCGTCGGGCGAGGGAATGACGCAAACCTCTTTCTCAAAATTCTTGCGGAACTGCGACGGAATGGTCACGCGCTTCTGCGCGTCGACCTGATGTTCGTACACGGTGGAAAGCACGTGCCCCGCCCCCTTTCTGCATAAAATTTGGATATCGCGGTTTGCAACTATTCGCCACTATTTGCGACTATCTGAAACATATTATACGCACAAACCGCACGTTTGTCAAGTAAAATTATCAGAAAAACAAAAAGAATAATACCCGGCTTTTTCCGAAGAAAAAACCGGGTAAAAGAATGTGAATTTTTAACAAATATTCAAGCGGAAATTCAGTTAATCTGACGGCCGCGGTGGCGCGGATTGAGGATGTTGTCGACCTTCGGAACAAGGCGATTGATCCACCAGTGATAGTAACTGCCGACGAGGATCCCCTTGAGCTTGTCGCCGACCAGCTTCGCTTTTTCGGCGGTGCCGGGGAACGCGTCGGGCTTCATCACAAAGCGTTTGCCGTTGAAGCGGAAGCGCAGGATCCGCTCCGCAACGCCCGCCAACGGGCGCACGCGCAGGACGAGGGTGCGGCCATCCTCCCAATACGCAAAGGTGCGGCATTTCATACGGAACTCGCCGATGCAGACGGTACCGAAATCGATCGTGCCATCCATCGGCAGAAACAGCGTATTGGCGAAACCGCCATCCTCGGTCCATTGCAGAGTGACGCCGCGCTCGTCAAAAACAAAGCGGACATTGTCGATATTGCCGCCCCCCTGCTGGGAGAAGTAGAGGATCGGCAGCGGGAACATTCCGACGCTGAAATGGACGGCGTGGTTGATGAACCACTTGCGGCGCACGCGGTAGGTATGGCCGCCGACGGTCTGCTCCGTCACGGGACGGGGCGAGCGCACAACGAGTGATTGCGCCGGATCGGGCGGCAGCGTGACGGGCACGCTTTCGGCGCCGTCGTGCGGTTCGCAGAACAGATCCGGCAGGGCGCGCCAAATGCAATCGAGCGTTTCCTGCAAATCGGAATGGTCGCTCGTCATCACAATGCAGGCGTCCTCGGCAGGGAAAGAGATGGCATACTGGCTGTACATCCCCTCACAGCGAAACGCGTCCGCGCCCGCGCAGCGCCAAAAGCCGCAGCCGTAACCGGCGCGCGCGTCGCTTTTTTTCTCGGTGGCGGAGGTGTCGCTCAATTTGGAGACGGCACGCTTCAGGTACGCGGCGGGAATGACCTGCCGCCCGCCGTAAACGCCGCCGTTGTGGACGCAGAGGATAAACTTTGCGATATCCTCGGTTTTAAGCACAAGGCCCCAACCGCCCGCTTCCACGCCGATCCGAGAGGTCTCCCAAAACGGGACGTCGATGCCGAGCGGTTCATACAGACGCGGGGTCAAATATGAGTTGATCCCCTCGCCGAGAACACGGCACAGCATTGCCGACGCGGCGTAATAGTTCTCGTTGACGTAACGCCATCCCTCGCCGGGTGCAAAATCCCACTTGGCCTGCACAAACTGGCGCAGCCAATCGCCGTCACGGTTTGCCAGCGGCTTGGTGCGCTTGCCGGAGGTCATGGTCATCAGGTGGTCGATGGTGAGTTTTTCAAGATTTTCGTCGCGCCGTTTCGGGCGCAGTTCGGGAAAGACGTCCAAAAAGCGGCAATCGGGCGTGATCCGCCCCTCGTCGAGGGCGAACCCGTAGGCGGCCGACAAAAAACTTTTGCTGACGGAGTACGCCATGTGGGGCGTGTCGGGCGTGAGCGGAGCGCTCCACGCCTCGCACGCGACCTGACCGTGGCGCAGGATCATCAGCGAATGGATATGGACGTTATGAAACGCCATATCCCCGACCATCTTTTGGACGGCCGGGGATGAAATTCCGACGGATTCCGCGCTGACAGCGCGGGGAATGGATTTGTTCACAGATTCGTTCACGGCTTATTTGAACTCTGCAAAATCGCGTTTGCGCTGGGCCTCTACGTCCTTATACATTTCGACGCTGCGGATATGGAACTTGACGAAGCCGTGCTCATCCGCGATCTGATCGGCAACGGGTTTCCACGCCTCGGCGTGGCCGACGGTCTTACCAAAGAGCTCGTCCACCTCTTCGGGGTTGGCGAGGTCGGTCGGTTTGGCGCCGCTCTCGTGCACCATCTGTTTGATGGCGCCGGGCTGGTCCATGACCGGGCAGGGCCGCAGCATATTGTCGCTGAACGGCTGATGCTGACGGTACGCCATGAAGATGGGGCTCTTCAAAGCGTCGAGCAGATGGGCGTTCTTGATATTGACGGACGAATAGTGCGCAAACACGCAGGGTTCGCAATCGCCGTTGGCGCTGATGTGGAAATATTGCTTGCCGCCGGCGACGCAGCCGCCGACGTACTCGCCGTCGTTGAAGAAGTCGATGGCGATGAACGGGCGCACCTCGCCGGGCTGGAAGCGCCATTTGCGGATCTGGTCGTACATCTTTTTGCGCTGTTCGGCAGTGGCCATCAGCTCGTCGGTAGCGCCCTTGCCGACGGGTACAAAGGTGAAGTACCACGCATAGCGAACGCCGAGACTGAGCAGGAAATCGGCATACTCATCGGACGCGATGACGTCGGCGTTGACCTTGGTATAGCACAGCGAAGCGCCGAAAATGCAGCCGCGGTCCTTCAGCCGCTTCATACCGGCAATGACCTTCTGATAGGTCCCCTGCCCGCGGCGGGAGTCGGTCGTCTCTTCATTGCCCTCGATGGAGAAGGTCAGGAAGAGGTTGCCGACCTCGCGCACCTGGTCGGCGAACTCGTCGTCGCAGAGGGTGCCGTTGGTGAACGCCATAAACAGGCAGTCGGGATTCTCTTTGCAGAGGGTGATGATGTCTTTTTTACGCATGAGCGGCTCGCCGCCCGTATAGAGATAGACGTAGGTGCCGATCTCCTTGCCCTCGCGGATGATCTTGCGGAGGTCGTCGTTGGTCAGATAGCTCTCTTTGCCGTACTCCGCGGCCCAGCAGCCCGTGCAGTGCAGGTTGCAGGCAGCGGTCGGATCGAGCAGAATGGCCCACGGGATGTTGCAGTCGTGCTTTTCCATCGCGGCGGTGCGGCGGTCGTAACTGACAAGCACGGTGTTATAAAACGGCAGAATGAGTTTGTCGAGAACGCCCTCGTCAGTCTCGACGACAATAGCCTTGAAAAACTCCTGCCAACGGTTGCCCGGACGCGTCAGACCTTCGCGCAGGCGTTTGAACATGCGCTGATAAACCTCTTTCTTGACGTGCTTCAAACCGAAGTCAAGCAGTTTCAGAGAGTTAACGTCATAATCCTTGCGTATGTAGTGAATGGCCCGTTTTGCAAGGAAAACCGCTGCTTTGTCTTTGACTGCACCCATTTTGTAAAAACATCCTTCCACAAAAAGATTTTTCTCTTGGGTTTACCAATGGAACCGCCAAATCTCGCTCTGCTCACCTTCAAAGGTCAGCGAACCGCTGAGATTGGAAAAAATGCTGTTGCCGTGACCGGCACCGCCGCAGTCCATCGGGATGTGGTACTCGGCGTAGGTAACAAGGCCCTCGGAATTGACGCGGATCTGAAGCCACGAGCCCTGGTAATCGATGAATGCGCTGGTGATGGTCAGCAGACTCAAGTCCATGCTGGCGGCGTCAAGATAACCGATGGCCGCCGCATTGTTGACAGGCACGTCGTACATACCGACCTGCTCGCGAACGATGCTGAGTTTGATGTCGTACTGATTGTCGACCAGAGCAATAGAGGCGCCGGTCAAGCCGCTTTCGGTCAGCGTGAACGGGCCGCGCTTCGGCAACAGGATGGGCACGGTCTCGCCCTCGCTGTTGACGGTACTGCCGTTATTGAAGACCAGGGTTTCGGTGACGGGTTTTGCGACCCACCGCATCATCGCCTGGGCCAGGTTGATGGGCACGCCCTCGGCCTGGGTGACGTTGGCCACAAAGGATTCGGTATGGTCGACGCTCAACTGTCCTTTGAACGCCTTGGTGCGGTTGATGGCGTCGGACGCCGTGGAGAGGATCTTGGCCCGCGACCAACCGCTGGGATCTTCCAGCGAAACGAACGCATTCGTCCCCTCCGGGACCGGGGCGAAGTAAGTGGTCCCTTCCCCGCTGCTGCCGCCTTCTTCACCGGCGGGCGCCGTGGTGGACAGGCGCACCCTCTCGGTAGTGGAGGCCCGCACCTCACGGTAGGAATAATCGGTGGTGTCGCTGGGCTCCTCGACCGGCTTTTTGTGCAGGCCGCCACCCATAAAGACAAGCAGTGCAACCAGCACGATGGTCAAAAGGGCCGTGCTTTCAAGGATGATCAGCGCAATTTTGACGGGCTTTTTTTCAGCCGCAGTTTCGGTCGGCTGTGTATTCAGTTCGCTCATAACCGACCTCTTTCCGGGTCAAAATATCCTATAAGGTTTATATGTAATTTATATAATACCATTCTTTTCTACAGTTTGCAAGCCCCAAATCCGGCCTTTTTTAAATAATTCACACAAATCGCATATTCCAACAGAGAAAGAGGCGGTCACCCGCCTCTTTTCCGTGTGCTCATTTTCCGCGCGGCCTGACCAGCACGGACATCACAAGGCCGCTCAGCACGGCGGCCATAACGCCCCCCGCCCCGGCGGTGAGCGGCCCCGTCAGCACGCCGGCAAGACCGGTTTCCGCCACGGCTTTGCGCGTACCCTCGGCAAGCAGAGCGCCGAAACCGATGATGGGGACCGTAACGCCCGCCCCCGCAAAGTGTTCAAGCGGCTCAAAAACGCCCGCCGCGCCAAGCGCCACGCCCGTGACGACGAACAGCACCAGGATACGGGCCGGCGTCAGTTTGGTGCGGTCGATCAGCAGCTGACCGATCACGCAAATCGCGCCGCCGACGGCAAACGCGCGTAAAAAGACCATAACGCTCACCCCTTTGGGGTTAGTGTGTGAGGAAGGGGCGGAATTATACGACAAAAAAACGGCCCCGCAAAGGGCGCCCTCACTTAGGGATTTGCTGCCGCAGAGGCGCACTTGTTTGTGAAATACCGCGTTGCAGGGGTCGGATATCCGTTAGGATTATCCGACCCCTGCGCCTTGTCTTTCGCAAAAAATGCATCCCCTGCGGTGCGGAGCAGTTTTTCGCCAGATATTTTTTGTCCGAACAACGAAACGGCAGGGGATAATCCTGACGGATATCCCCTGCCGGATAGGCAGTTCGGGCGGAAAAGAGCGGCGAAAAACCACGTAAATCCCTA
>CADBON010000178.1 GCA_902796315.1 Oscillospiraceae bacterium
CACGTCGGGCAAAGCGGCAAAGTCGGCGGGGCCCATCCGGCGCAGAGTGGTCAGCACGGCGCTCTCGATCCGCTCCGCGGAAGCGGGCGCTCGACCGGCGTCGATCGCATCGCGCAGCCATTTACCGCCATCCGGCATATAGGCTTGCCAATCGCCGTCCGGCAGACGCGCACGAATCGCCGAACCGGAGAGGTACTCCCCTTCCGGTCGGGGCGCGTCGTGAGCGACTCCCTTGCGCTTGACCGCTCGCACGCCTAACGGCGAGCCGAGCGCGCGAAGCGCCTTGCAATACTCGACGCCGAGCAGGTCGTTCGGGGAACGCAGCACCGCGGCAAAATCCTCACCGTAAAGGTTTGCAAGCGCCTTTTGCCGCGCTGTGGGGAACGAAAGCCCTTCGGCGAGGCGGTTTTCCAAAAGCGGGTGCAGTTCTTCGCTTTCGAGCGAAGCGGCGACCTTTTGCAGCAGTTCGGCATCGCCGCACTCGGAGCCGAAAGCGACCGCATCGAGCGCGCCGAACGCATCCAACGCGGCAACGCCGCCGAAAGCGAACGTTTCAGCGCTTGCGACGGCATACGGCAGGGGCAGCGAAAGCACGACGTCAACGCCGTTCTCGAGAGCGGCGCGCACACGCTCGGGCACGGGCGCACAAGCGGGCTCGCCACGCTGGACGAAACTCTCGCTCATAACGGCGACAACGGCGGAAGCACCGTCGGCCTTGAGCGCCGACAGCAGCGCGCGGTGGCCGTTATGGAAGGGATTAAACTCCGCAACGACGCCGTAATTCACGCCCAAACGCCCCCCGAAAGAAAAATCTTGAACATCACAAAAGAGTGTGCTATACTGATTTGTAGGTTTTATTTTACACGATTTGTTGTGTATATATTTTCCTAAAAAGAATAAACAAGAAAATATGGGAGGTTTCTCAATGAAAATTCTGGTCATCAACTGCGGCAGTTCTTCGCTGAAGTACCAACTCTTTGACATGGACGGCGAAAAGATGCTTGCCAAGGGCATCTGCGAGGCCATCGGCACGGATGCGAGTTCCGCCAAGGGTTCGACCGAGGACGGCCGCTCGTTCAAATATGAGATGGGACAAATCGAGATCCCGGACCACAAAGTCGCGTTCAACATCGTCAAAGAAGCCCTGACCACGGGTTCCTGCAAGGTCATTGACGACCTGAGCGAAATCAGCGCCATCGGCCACCGCGTGGTGCAAGGCGGCGACCTGTTCACCGAGAGCGTGCTTGTCACCGACGAGGTCGTTGAGGGCATCCGCTCGCTGATCCCGCTGGCGCCGCTGCACAACGCCGCGCACGTACTGGGTATTGAGGCCTGTCAGGAACTGTTCGGCAAGGACGTGCCCGAGGTCACCGTGTTTGACAACGCGTTCCACAGCACGATGCCGCCCGAGTCGTACCTCTTCGCCCTCCCCTACAAATACTATGAAGAGGACCACGTCCGCCGCTACGGCGCGCACGGCACCAGCCACCGCTTCGTCAGCGCCCGCGCCGCCGAACTTGTCGGCAAACCGCTGAGCGAACTGAAGATGATCACCTGCCATCTCGGCAACGGCGCCAGCGTGACCGCCATCAAGGACGGCAAGGTGCTGGACACCAGCATGGGCCTTACCCCGCTGGACGGCTTTATGATGGGTACCCGCTGCGGCGGCGTCGACCCCTCCGCCATCACCTATATCATGGATAAACACAACATCTCGCCCAAAGAGATGGACCGCATCATGAACAAAGAGAGCGGCGTTCTGGGCATCAGCGGTTACCACAGCGACGACCGCGTGGTGCGTGACGCCGCCGCCAACGGCAACGCCCGCTGCAAACTCGCCCGCGATATGCAGCGTTATCAGGTTCGCAAATTCATCGGCGCTTACACGGCGGCGATGGACGGCGTGGACGTGATCGTCTTCACCGGCGGCCTGGGTGAAAACTGCCAGGATATCCGCGCGGACATCTGCGACAACCTGTCGTTCCTGGGCATCAAGATCGACCACGACAAGAACGAAGAGCTGCTGCACGGCGCGGAAGGTGAACTCACCCTGCCCGGCTGCCCGGTACGCGTGTTCGTGATCCCGACGAACGAAGAACTGGCGATTGCACGCGACACGAAAGCGATCGTCGAAGCGCTGGCGAAATAAGATACTCACCAATAAGAAAGACCGGTTCACACCGGTCTTTTGTTTTGCTGGTTTGAATTCTGCGTAAAAAAACACCCCAAGGCAACGCCCCGGGGTGAATCGTTCGGGTGATTATTTGTTTTTGAACAGATCCAAGATGCTGCCGATGTCATCATCGTCGCCGCTGTAGGCGGAGGAGGAATCAGATGCGGAAGAAGCGGTATCGACTGCCTTGTTGGCAAGACCGTTGACGTCGGTGCCGAAGCCGGTAGCGATAACGGTAACGACCATTTCATC
>CADBON010000179.1 GCA_902796315.1 Oscillospiraceae bacterium
GCAAGCGCGCGCCTCGGGGCTCACACGCTCGTGTTTACCATCAACCTCGACTGGGTGGGCAATATGCCCTGCAACCCCTCCATCGGCGGCACCTCCAAGGGGCATCTCGTGCGCGAGATCGACGCTCTCGGCGGCGAGATGGGCCTTGCGGCGGACGCCACGATGCTGCAAAGCCGCGTTCTCAACCTCGGCAAAGGGCCGGCGGTGCACTCGCTGCGCGCACAGATCGACCGCCGCGAGTATTCCAAATATATGAAGCACGCGCTCGAAAAGCAGGAAAACCTGACCGTCCGCCAGGGCGAGATCGTTTCGCTCGCCAAAACGGACGACGGCCGCTGGGATCTGACCACGCGGCTGGAGGCCGTCTACACGGCGAAATGCGTCGTTATCGCGACGGGGACCTTCCTGCGCGGGCGCGTTTTTGTCGGCGACGTGTCGTATGACAGCGGCCCCGATGGGATGTTCCCTTCGCTGGGGCTTTCCGACGATCTCGAAGCGCTCGGCGTGCCGCTGCGCCGTTTCAAGACGGGCACCCCGCCGCGCGTCAACCGCCGCAGTATCGATTACACGGGACTTGAGCCCCAGCCGGGCGACGAGCCGGTCACGCCGTTCTCGTTCGCCACACCCGAAAATTCGCTGCACAACCGCGCCGACTGCCACATTACCTACACGGGCGAAGAGACGAAAAAGATCATTCTCGACAACCTCGACCGTTCGCCGCTCTATTCGCACCGTATCGAGGGCGTGGGGCCGCGCTACTGCCCCAGCATCGAGGATAAGATCGTCCGCTTTTCCGAAAAAAAGCGCCACCAGGTCTTTTTGGAGCCCTGCGGGCTGGAGACCGAGGAGGTCTATCTGCAGGGCCTGTCGTCCTCCCTCCCCGAGGACGTGCAGCTCGCGGTGCTGCACACCATTCCCGGCCTGAAGCACGCCGAGGTCATGCGCACCGCTTACGCCATTGAATACGACTGCGTCGACCCGCTCGCCCTGAACGCCACGCTTGAGTTCCGCGACCTGCCGGGGCTTTACGGCGCGGGGCAGTTTAACGGCTCGTCCGGCTATGAGGAGGCCGCCGCGCAGGGGCTGATCGCGGGCATCAACGCCGCGCACCGCGCGCTGGGCAAGCCGCCCTTCACGCTGGCGCGCAGTACGTCGTACATCGGCACGCTCATCGACGACCTTGTCACCAAGGGCTGCCGCGACCCCTATCGGATGATGACCAGCCGCAGCGAGTACCGGTTGGTGCTGCGTGAGGATAACGCCGACCTGCGGCTGACGCCCTTCGGCCGCGAACTGGGGCTGATCGGCGACGAACGCTACGCCGCCCTGCTTGCTAAAATCGAGGCCATCGGCGCCGAAAAAAAGCGGATCGCCCGCGTGAGCGTGTCGCCGAGCGACGCGCTGAACAAGGCGCTGACCGATGCGGGCGCCGACCCGCTTGCCAACGGCTGCCGCCTGGAGGAACTGCTCAAACGCCCGCGCGTCACCTACGCGCTGCTGGCGCCGTTTGATCCGACGCGCCCCGACCTGCCGCGCGCCGTGACCGAGCAGGTCGAGATCGACTGCAAGTAT
This sequence comes from Oscillospiraceae bacterium, assembly GCA_902796315.1. GTDB lineage: Bacteria > Bacillota > Clostridia > Oscillospirales > Acutalibacteraceae > DTU089. Next base: position 1,573 of record CADBON010000179.1, read on the forward strand.
GAGGGCTATATCAAGCGCCAGACCGCGCAGATCGCCGAACAGAAACGGCTGGAGGAAAAGAAGATCCCCGCCGCCATCGACTATAAAACCGTCACCAACCTGCGGCTCGAGGCCGTGGAAAAACTCGAAAAGGTGCGGCCCGAGACCGTCGGCCAGGCGTCGCGTATCAGCGGCGTTTCGCCCGCCGACGTGTCGGTGCTGCTGGTATATCTGAGAAAACACAGTTTGGAGGGAACGCTATGATACCGAGACCCGAACACCCCAACCCCGACTTTTGCCGCAAAGGATTTGAAAACCTGAACGGCCCGTGGGACTTTGCCTTTGACGAGGGCAACAGCGGCGAGGAGCGCGGCCTGCAAAAGCCGGATGCGGCGTTTCCGCTGCGCATCACCGTGCCGTTTTGCCCCGAAAGCGAACTTTCGGGCATCGGCCGCAAGGATTTTGTGAGCGCGGTCTGGTACCGCCGCACGCTGACGCTCACCGAGAGCCAACTCGCGGGGCGCCTGTTCGTCGTGTTCGGCGCGGTGGATTTTCACGCCCGCGTCTTCGTCAACGGCGAACTTGCCGGCGAACATTACGGCGGCTATACGACCTTCCGCGTGGAGATCACGGCGCTTGCCCACCCGGGCGAAAACGTGCTGACCGTCCGCGTTGAGGACGACACCCGTTCACCCCTGCAGGCGCGCGGCAAACAGAGTGAGGAATATTACAGCCACGGCTGCGACTATACCCGCACGACGGGCATCTGGCAGACGGTGTACCTGGAGTGGACGCCGAGGGCCTATCTCAAATCCGTCAAATATTACCCGAATATCGAGAACGCGACGCTGACTGTCGTCGCTTCCGTCGAGGGGAAGGGCACATTTTCCGCCGCCGCCTCGTGGGAGGGGCGCGAGGTCGGCTCCGCTTCGGTCGAAGCGGGCGGGCAGAGCGTCGCGCTGACGGTGCCGCTCAGCGAAAAGCACCTGTGGGAAGTCGGCAAAGGCGGGCTGTACGGGCTGACGCTGTGCTTCGGCGACGACGAGGTGACAAGCTTTTTCGGTCTGCGCGAGGTCAAACTTGAGGACGGCGTTTTCAAACTGAACGGCAAGCCCGTGTTTCAGCGCCTTGTGCTTGATCAGGGCTTTTACCCCGACGGCATCTACACCGCCCCGACGGCCGAGGCCCTGCGGCGCGACATCGAACTGTCGCAGGCGGTCGGCTTCAACGGTGCGCGCCTGCACCAAAAGATTTTTGAACCGCTGTTCCTGCACTATGCGGACGAATGCGGCTACCTCGTCTGGGGCGAGCACGGCAACTGGGGCATGGATCACAGCGACTTTGCCAATCTGCGTTACTTTTTGACCGAGATCGAGGAGGAGATCGCGCGCGATTTCAACCACCCGGCGCTCATCGGCTGGTGCCCCTTCAACGAGACCTGGGACGTGCGCGGCCGCCGGCAGGACGACGACGTGCTGCGCGTGGTGTACCGCACCGTCAAGGCGCTTGACGCGACGCGCCCCGTCATCGACACCAGCGGCAACTACCACGTCGAGACAGACATTTATGACCTGCACGATTACGAGCAGGACCCCGCCGTTTTCCGCGAGCACTACACCGCCGACGGCGCGATCTTTGACCCGCAGAGCCACCGCCAGACCTGGCGCGGCGAGCCCGTGTTCATGAGCGAATACGGCGGCATCGGCTGGACGGGCGACCGTCCCGTCGAGGGCTGGGGCTATGGTCACAACCCCACGACGCTCGAGGAGTTTTACACCCGTTACAAGGGCCTGACCGACGCGCTGCTCGACTGCCCGCGGATGCTGGGCTTCTGCTACACGCAGTTGACCGACGTCGAGCAGGAGCGCAACGGCGTGTATTTCTATGACCGCACCCCGAAATTCGATGCCGAAAAACTGCGCGCCGTCAATTCCCGCCGCGCGGCGATCGAAAAAGAGTGAGGAGGCAGCGTATGCTGTACAAGCAAAACGGCACCCCGTCCCTGCCGGACGAGTTGTTTCAAAACCCGACAAGCGAATACCGCGGCACGCCTTTCTGGGCGTGGAACGACGAATTGACCGCCGACGAACTGCACCGTCAGATCGCGGTCTTTCGGGAGATGGGCTTCGGCGGGTTTCACATGCACGTACGCACGGGGCTCAAAAATCAGTATTTGAGCCCGGAGTATATGGAACTGGTGCGCTCCTGCGTCGACGAGGCCAAGAGCAAAGCGATGCTTGCGTGGCTTTATGACGAGGATCGCTGGCCCTCCGGCGCGGCGGGCGGCATCGTCACCGCCGACGTGCGCTATCGCGCCCGCTGTCTGCATTTTTCCAATGCCGACCGCTCCGCCAAGGGCACGCTTTTGGCGTGCTACGACGTGCTGCAGGACCCGGACGGCAACCTGCTTTCGTACCGCCGCATCGGCAGCGCCGACAGCGCCGGCGGGCAGAAATGGTACGCCACGCTCGAGGTGCACAAACCCGAAGAGTGGTACAACAACAAAACCTACGTCGACACGCTCAACCCCGACGCCATCCGCCGTTTTGTCGAGGTCACGCACGAGGCGTACCGCGCGAAAGTCGGCGATGAGTTCGGCGAGACGGTACCCGCCATTTTCACCGACGAGCCCCAGTTTTCACGCAAGGGCACGCTGCGGCGCAGTTTTGCCGCACCGGGTACGGACGTCACCCTGCCGTGGACGGACCGTGCGGCGGATCTTTACCGCGATACGTACGGCGCCGACCCGCTCGACACCCTGCCCGAGCTGTTTTGGGAGCGGGCGGACGGCCAGCCCTCGGTGCACCGCTACCGCTATCACGATTTTATCGCGGAACTGTTCGCCTCGTCCTTTGCGGACGTAGTCGGCTCCTGGTGCCGCGACAACGGCATTCTGCTGACGGGTCACATGATGGAGGAACCGACCCTGCACTCGCAGACGGCCGCCATCGGCGATACGATGCGCTCGTACCGTTCGTTCGGGCTGCCGGGCATCGATCTGCTGTGCAACAGCCATGAGTTCACCACCGCCAAACAGGCCCAGTCTGCGGCGCACCAGTTCGGGCGCGAGGGCGTGCTGTCGGAGTTGTACGGCGTGACGGGCTGGGACTGCGATTTCCGCACCTACAAGCACCAGGGCGACTGGCAGGCCGCGCTGGGCATCACCGTGCGCGTGCCGCATCTGTCGTGGTACTCGATGCGGGGCGAGGCCAAGCGCGATTACCCGGCGTCCATCAGTTATCAAAGCTGCTGGTACAAGCGCTATCCGCTGGTCGAAGACCACTTCGCCCGCCTCAACACCGCCCTGACGAGGGGGCGGCCGCTGGTGAAGATCGGCGTCATTCACCCTGTCGAAAGCTTTTGGCTGCATTGGGGCCCCAATGACAAGACGGGAGTTCGCCGCCGCGATATGGACGACCGCTTCCAGAATCTGACGAAGTGGCTGTTGACGGGCACGCTTGATTTTGACTTTATCGACGAGGCACATCTGCCCGCCATCGGCGGGACGGAGGGCGCCGCGCTGACCGTCGGTGCGATGAAGTACGACGCCGTGGTGGTGCCCGGCTGTGAAACGCTCAGAAGCACCACGCTTGCGCTGCTTGAAAAATTCCGC
>CADBON010000180.1 GCA_902796315.1 Oscillospiraceae bacterium
ACGAATTTTTTGCCGAAGTCGCTCGCGGGGTGCGTCAGGTTTTCGGCGTCGGAATACTCGGCGACCTCGCCGTCGTTCAGCAGCAGGATCTTCGTTGCCGTGCCGAGCGCCTGTGCGGGCAGGTGCGTTGCCATCAGCAGGGTCGTGCCGCGTTCGCGGCAGACGTCCGTCAGCACACCGCACAGCACGTCGCTCATCTCGATGTCGGCGGCGCTGAAGGGCTCGTCCAGCAGCAGGCAGTCGAAATTCCCCGCCAGCATCCGCGCCAAAAACATCCGCTGTTTTTCCCCGCCCGAAAGCAGGCGGGCGTTTTTGTCCGCAAATTCCTCCAGGCGGCAGCGCTTCAAAACCGCGGCAAGGTCGGCGTCCTTGGCGGCGGCCAGGCGCACGTTTGCCGTGACCGACCCGCGAAAGGTGTAAGCGTTTTGTGGCTGATACCCGACGCGCGTGCCGGGCGGCGTAACGGTCACCGTGCCGGCGTCGGGGGTGATAATGCCCGCCAGCAGGCGCAGCAGCGTGCTTTTGCCCGAGCCGTTCGTGCCGATCACGGCCACGCGCTCGCCATCGGCGATGCACAGATCGGGGATCCGCAGACAAAAGCCGGTCGGGAACCGTTTTTCAACGTTGTGCAGTGTGATCATTTCAGTTTCTCCTGTACGGAGCGGGCGACGACGTTCACCGCCAGCGACAGCAGCAGCAGAATGATGCCCAGCGCCAGCGACGTTTCAAAATTGCCCATGTTCGTGTTCAGCATAATGGCGGTCGTCATCACGCGCGTTTTGTGCTGGATGTTGCCGCCGACCAGCGCCACGGCGCCGACCTCGGCGATGGATCGCCCGAACGCCAGCAGTACCACGCTCACGAATTGCGCGGCGCATTCCCGCATCAGCAGGCGCACCTGCAGTGTGCCCGCAAGACCCAGTCCCTTTGCCGTTTCGGTCAGGGCGGCGCTTTTGTCCTCGGTGGCGGCGGCGGTCATACCGACGACCACGGGGGTGATCAGCACCACCTGCGCCACGACCATGACCGGCACGGTGAACAGCAGATGCAGGCGGCCGAAGGGGCCGACCGAACGGAACAGCAGAAACACCACAAGACCCGCCACCACGGGGGGCAGGCTCATCAGGGTGTTGGTGATCTTCAACAGCGCGTTGCGGCCGCGGAATTTTTTGCGCCCCAGCGCAACGCCCAGCGGAAAGCCCAGCAGCGACGAAACGGCGGTGCTGAAAAACGACATGACCAGCGTCGTCGTCAAGATCTGCACCAGTTCGGGGTCGCCGCTGAAAATCAGCCGGAAAACTTCACGTATCGTGTCCATTTTTCAAAAGACCGCCGTACGGTCAAGCCCTACGGCGGTCGGTCGTGTGTGTTCAGGCGGCGGCCTTCATGGCGTCGTCAATGGTGAAAAAGAGCTGTTCGCCGTACTGCTCTTTGCCGTACTCGCGAATCAGGTTGAACGCTTCTTCGCTCAACAGCCAGTCGATCAGCGCGTTGGCGCCCTCGGTGTTGATGGCGACGTCTTTGCCTTCAAACTCTTTGGCGGCGGGGTTGACGCCGATCAGGGAGTAGGTGTTCTTCATATCGTCGGCCTCGGCCTTGAGGATGGTGAGATTCGGCAGCGAATCTTTCATCGACAGGTAGGTCGCCTTGTCGGTCAGCACATAAGCGTTCAGCTCGTTGGCCTTGGTGAGCGTGTCGCCCATGCCCGAGCCGAGGGAGTTGTACCAGCTTTCACCGGCGGGGTCGATGCCGGCGGCTTCCCAGATGCCCTTTTCTTTGTTGTGCGTGCCGCTGTCGTCACCGCGGGAGGCAAACGGCAGAGCCGCGTCGGCGATGGACTTGAATGCGTCGGCGGCCGTTTCGGCGTCGGCGATCCCGGCAGGATCGTCGGCCGGGCCGCAGATGACGAAGAAGTTATACATGAACGAGAGCCGCTCGGTGGAAGCGAAGCCCTTTTCGATGAACTCTTCCTCTTTGGCCTTGGAGTGGACGAGGATCAGGTCCGCGTCGCCGCTCTCGGCATAGCCGATGGCAACGCCGGTGCCGGCGGAGGCGACTTCGACCTTGTAGCCGGTCTTCTGCTCAAACGTGGGCAGCAGGTACGGCAGCAGGCCGCTGTCATTGACGGAGGTCGTGGTTGCAAGACGGATGGTCGGGTTTTCGGGTGCGGGGACGGTCGCTTCGGCGGTTTCGGTCGGCGCCTCGGTAGTGGTCTCGCCGCCGTTGCCGGCGCCGCAGGCGGCGAACGAAAGCAGCAGAGCGGCTGCCAGGAGCAGGGAAAGAAGTTTTTTCATATTCATTCTCCTTTTCAAACACGGAAGGTGCCCCCGTTTCCCGGGACGCCCTTAAGCCAAGATGCAAAGCAAGTGTTATTTTGGCTTCGTTCTTACGCGCGTGCCGCACGGCGGTTTAGCCCGTAAGAATCGGAAATGAAGAAAAACTTCACGTACGTCAGGAACACGTGTTCCTGTCGTTTATTTTACCATAGAACAGCCGCTTTGACAAGAGATTTTCCGCGGTCGGCGCGGCAGGGGAACGGCGGCCGCGGAGCGCCGTGAGAAGTTTTTGCAAAACGCACTTGCATAAACGCGGCGGCTGTGCTATACTGGGGGCGTCTATAAGGAATTTAAGAATTCCAATTTCAACAAAAAGGAGATTCGTTCCATGAAAACTCGTGTTCTCTCGGTCGTTCTCGCGCTGCTTCTGCTGCTGGCGACTGCCGTGCCCGCGTTTGCCGCGGATGCGCTCGCCGTCTCTGCCGTGACGGTTGCCGGCAAGCCCCTCAAGGGCAGCACGGTCGAGGGCGACTTTACCGTCACCGTCAAGTTCAACGCCAAAATGGCCAAGTACATCACGGCTAACAAAAAGCAGTTTACGCTGAAAAACGGCTCCGACGCGGTGCCGATCACCGTCGATTTTGACGGCGAAAAGAGTTTTTGCTTCACCGTGACCGATCCCGCATCCGGCTCCTACACGCTGACCGTCGGCAAGGGCATTAAGGACGACAGCGGCAGAACGCTCGCCAAGGCCTATACTGTGGACTTCACCGTCAAGGCAGAAAGCATCCTGCACAAGATCCTCGGCCTGCTGCGCACGTACCTCGATAAGATGCTCAAGTCCATCGGCATCGGCGGCGGTCTGGGCAACATCGGTGAGGATATCGGCGGCGACCTGCCCGACGTGGGCGGCATCGGCGATACCATCGGCGACGCGGTCGGCGGCATCACCGGCGGCGGGTTGCCCGACATCGGCGGCATCGGCGATACCATCGGCGGCGCGGTCGGCGGCCTTATGGGCTGATCGGTTTCACAGTTTTCCGAAATGCGGCGGCAGGGCTTTGCCCTGCCGCTTTTGTTCTTGAAAGTGATTGACAAATATTGGAAACTATACTAAAATAAAAGCAAGAATGAAGCATTCGAGCGGCCCGTCCTGTCGCATACTACGGACGGCCCGCCGACGAGTCGCGGGGGAAACGCCGCGGCTTCCCGCGATTGGAAAGAATGACGAGTTCCACAAGGGCGTACTATACCGTCAGCCCCGCCGTGGGATTTGTCGTTTTTTTATTCAGGAGGAACGATGACCTTACGCGAAGAAAAAGACCGGCAGAACAGCGCCCTGCTGCCGCCCGGAACGCTGCGCGCCAAGCGCGTGACGCTGTTGGGCGCCGGCGGACTGGGCAGCCCCGCCGCCGTGCAGTTTGCCGGCGCGGGCGTCTCGCTGACGGTGCTGGACGGCGACACGGTTTCGCTTTCAAACCTCAACCGCCAGTTTCTGTTCACGGCCGCCGACGGGGGCAAGCCGAAGGCGGCGCTTGCCGCCGACCGGCTGCGGGCGTTTGCGCCCGACTGCGATTTCACCGCGTCCTGTGCGTTTCTGACGGACGACAACGCGGAGCAGTTGCTGGCGGGCAGCGACCTCGTGTTCCTCGCGACCGACAATAACGACGCGCGTTTCGTCGCCAACCGCTGGTGCGTACGGCACGGCGTGCCGTTCGTGTGCGTGGGGATCGCGGGCGCCTGCGGCACGGTCTATCTGTACCGCCCGGGTGAAACGGCCTGCCTTGCCTGCTGCTGGCCCGAGCGCGAAAGCCCCGACAAGCGTACCCTTGCCGCGGCGGCGGGCGCGGTCTCGTCCCTGGGCGCGACGCTTGCCCTGCGGGCGCTCTGCGGCGATTTTTCCGAGGCGGGAAATCTATTTTTGCTCGACACAAAAACCATGACTCTTGACCGGCTCCCCGTCAAAAAAGCGGCGGCCTGCCCGGTCTGCGGAGGGAACTGATATGGCAACAAATCTGTACGGCTACATGGGCGAAGTGCTGTTCGTCGACCTGACGAAAAAAGAGGCGCGCCCCTTCCCCTGGACTGACGAGGATCGCAAACGCACCCTCGGCGGCAAAATCATGGCGGGCGATATTCTGCTGCAGCACGTCCACCCCGGCATGAAGGCCTTTGACGAAGACAACTGGATCGTCGTCACCACCGGCCCGCTGACGGGATGCGGCTGCCCCAACACCTCGCGTTTCAACATCAGCACGGTGTCGCCGCTGACCAACATCGTCACCTCGTCGAACTGCGGCGGCGATTTCGGCCTGTCGCTCAAACGCGCGGGATACGACGCCGTCATTTTCAGCGGCCGTGCCGAGGGGCCGACCGTCGTCAACATCACGCAAAACGGCGTCACCTTTGAGGACGGCACGCCCTACTGGGGCATGACCACGGGCGAAACGCAGGAAGAACTCAAAAAGAAACACCGCGGCTCTTACCTGGCCATCGGCCCCGCCGGTGAGAACAAGGTGCTGTACGGCTGTGTGTTCAGCGGCGAACGCGCCGCGGGACGGGGCGGCGTCGGCGCGGTATTCGGCGATAAAAATCTGAAGGCCGTCACGGCGTTCGGTACGCTGATCCCGCAGGTCGCCAACCGCGAAAAACTGCGTCAGACCAACGTCAAATGGGCCAAACTCCTGCGCACCCACCCGCTGACCGGGCGGCAATTGCCGAAACTCGGCTCCGCCGGGCTGATCGCGCCGATGCAGGCGCACCACATCCTCGCCACCAAGAACTTTTCCGCCGGCCGTTTCGACGGGTTTGAAAAGGTTTCGGGCGAAGAGTTGGCCGAAAACCACCTGGTCAGCAACGGCGCGTGCACCGGCTGCGTTATCCGCTGCGCCCGCCGCGTCAAGGTCGACGACCGCGTCGTCAAGGGCCCCGAACTTGAAACGCTGGGTCTGTTCGGCCCCAACATCCTCAACGACGATATCGAGAGCATCATCCGCTGGAACTGGGAACTGGATGAACTCGGCATGGACTCCATCTCCTGCGCCGGCTCCATCGCGTTTGCCATGGAACTCAAAGAGAAGGGGATCCACGATTTCGGTCTCACCTTCGGCAAGATCGACAATATTTCGGACGCGCTCAACAAGATCGCGCACCGCGAGGGCGATTTTTCCGATATTGCGGACGGCTCGCGCAAAATGAGCGAAAAATACGGCGGCAAAGAGTTCGCCATCAACGCCAAGGGCATGGAACTTGCGGCGTACGAGCCGCGCCACGCCGTCGGCCAGGGCCTGGGCTACGCCGTTGCCAACCGCGGCGGCTGTCACCTGAACGCCGGCTATATGGTCGTCGTCGAGGGACTCGGCTTTGACGTCGACTCGCTCACGCCCCACGGCAAGGCCGCCCTCACCATTATGTTCCAGAATCTGATGGAGGCCATTTCGGCGGCGGGCAGTTGTATGTTCACGTCGTACGCGGTGCTGCCCGGCTTCTTGATCGACAAGCCCAACTGGTGGCTGACCAAGGGCGTGCTTGCCGCGTTCCCGTACGTCGGGCCGGTGGTCAACCTGCTCAGCCACTTCACCAAGGTCGCGCAGATCAATCTGCCCGTTCTGCCCCACAGTTACGCCGTGAAGTACGCGACCGGCATGCACTCCACCATGGCCAGTTTTCTGACCTGGGGCGCCCGCGGCACCAATACGGAGCGTATCGCCAATATCGTTCTCGGGCAGAAGGCGGGGGCCGACAAACTGCCCGACCGCTTGACCAAGGTCCCGCAGGACCCGAAAAACCCCCGCACCAAAGTGCCGCTTGACACACTTGAAAAAGTCTATTACCGCGCGCGTGGCTGGAAAGACGGCGTGCCCACCTGGCACCGGCTCAAAACGCTGGGCGTCAAGATCACCCGCCAGGTCTACGACGCGGCTGTAAAGGAGGCGACCCGCCGTGGCTGAAGTGACCGTTAAACTTTTCGGCGTCTTTCGCAGCGACACCCACCTTGCAAGCGAGGTGGTGCACGCCGACAGCGTGCTGGAACTGTTCGTGCCGCTGAACGACCGTGTAGACGAGGTCTACGCCGAGAACAAAGCGCTGAATCCCGCGCTCGAAAAGCCGGACCCCATCCGCTGGAAAGACGCGGTGGTGTACGTCAACGGCGAAAAATGCAAGCACAAAAACGACAAACTCAGCGACGGCGACGAGATCTGGATCATGTCGCCCGCGTCGGGAGGTTAATATGGCTTATCAAATCTATCAGGAGCGCTGCCTGGGCTGCGGCGCCTGCGCGTACGCCTGTCTGTACGGGGTTCCCCAACCCGTTGATTTTGAAAAGACCAAATACGCCATCGACGCGTCCAAGTGCCTGGGCTGCGGCCAGTGTGTGGATATCTGCCCCAACGACGCCGTCCACCCCGCTCCCGGTCACCGCGCTATTCGCCGCGTGTCGATCAACAAAACGAACTGCATCGGCTGTTCGCTCTGTGCGCGGGCGTGCCCAGCGGGCGCTCCGCACGGCGAGTTGAAATCGCCGTTCACCATCGACGAGAGCAAGTGCTTCCGCTGCGGCTACTGCGCGACCAAGTGCAAGAAGGACGCCATCGTCGTCGAGTATGAATAAGATGCAAATAGTCCGCCTGTTTGTCAGCCCCGCCAAGGGTGCTTGTGAAGCCGCGACCGACCTCGTCTTGACGCAGGACGGGATCGTCGGCGATTGCCACGGCGGCGACAAGCAGGTTTCGCTTTGCTCTGCGGCGGCGTTCGCTTCGCTCGGGCAGGGCGCGGCTCTGTGTGCGGCGCGCTTTATGCCCAACGTCGTGCTGGACGGGTGGGGCGCGTTTGCCGTCGGCGACGAATTGACGCTCGGCGCGGCGCGCCTGCGGATCACGGCGCTGAAATCATGTTTTCCGGACGATTGCGCGCTGGCGGCGTCGGGCGCCGGGTGCGCTCTGAAAGACGGCGCGGCGTTCGCCCGCGTCATACAGTCGGGCGCCGTTTCGGTCGGCGACGTTTGCAAGGAGGGATCGGTATGACTATTACGGCAGCCGTGCTGACGGTCAGCGACCGCTGCTCACGCGGCGAAGCGCAGGACCAAAGCGGCCCCGCCGTAGCCGCGGCGCTGACGGAGGCGGGTTTTGAGGTCGTGGAGATCGGCCTTGTGCCCGATGAAGTCGAGGCGATACAAAAAGAGCTCGTCCGCTTTACGGACGAGCAAAACGTCGATTTGGTTTTTACGACGGGCGGCACGGGCCTTTCGCCCCGCGACGTCACGCCCGAAGCGACCGCCGCGGTGCTGGAGCGCGAGACGCCCTTTTTCCCGCAGGCGATGCTGGTTTACTCGCTGCAGATCACGCCCAACGCCATGCTTTCACGCATGAAGGCGGGCATTCGCGGCCGATCGCTGATTCTGAACCTGCCCGGTTCGCCCAAGGCGGCGACCGAAAACCTGGCGGCGGTCATCGACACGCTGCCCCACGCGTTAAAGATGCTGCACGGCGAGGGTCATTGAGCGGTATAATCGCCGCTCTTACCCCCGCTTTTTGACAGCAGGCGCACGCCCTCGACCGTCATATCCTTCTGCGCGGCCTTGCACATATCGTAGACCGTCAGCGCGGCGGCGCAGACGGCGTTCAGCGCTTCCATCTCCACGCCCGTTTCGCCCTTGCATTTCACCGTCGCGCGTATCGCCACACGGCAGGGCGCGTCCTCGAGCGTCAGGTCCACCGCGACGTTCGTCAGCAGCAGCGGGTGGCAGAGCGGGATCACGTCCGACGTGCGTTTCGCGGCTTGGATCCCCGCAATTCTCGCAACGCCCAGCACGTCGCCCTTTTTCATCTGCCCGGCGCGGATGAGCGCCAGCGTTTCGGGCGACACGGTGACGAATCCCTCGGCGACCGCCTCGCGCAGGGTCGCGTCCTTTGCCGAAACGTCCACCATGCGGGCGTTTCCGTCGTTGTCAATATGACTGAGTTCCATAGGTGATCCTCCAAGTGCGGAAAAAGAAGACCGAACCGCAACGGTTTTGTTTCGCCCTGCTTTTCAAGTGTTTGAAAAGCGGGGCGTTTTTTTGCCCGCGCGTCAGCCGCCGATGCGGTTCATGGGGCGCCCGGCGGGGGATTGCCCCGTGAACGACAGCGCGCCGTGCGCCGCGGGTTTTGCGAGGATGGCGTCCCGCAGGGCGGCGGTCAGTTCGTCGCCGTGCAGACCCTCGAGCGGGATCTCGCGGCTGTCCAAAAGGCAGGGTTTCAGTTTGCCGTCCGCCGTCAGCCGCAGACGGTCGCAGGCGGCGCAGAACGGGCGGCTGGCCGGCTCGATCAGACCGACGGTCCCCGCCGCGCCGGGCAGGGCGAACCGCCGGGCCTTGCCGTCGCCCTCCAGCGGGCGCAGTGCGGGCACGGCGTCAAGCACCGCGCTGCCGGGCAGAAACGCGTCGCCCGCGCAATCGCCGTTCATCGGCATCAGTTCAATAAACCGCAGTTCCACGGGCAGATCGCGCGTCAGATCCACAAGGTCGGGGATCTCCCGCTCGTTGACGCCGCGCTGCAGGACCGCGTTGAGTTTGACGGGAAAGCCGCAGTCCAGCGCCGCGCGCAGACCGCGCTTGGCAAGCGCCAAGTCGCCCCCGCGGGTGACGGCGCGATAGGTGTCGGGGTCGAGCGAATCCAAACTGATATTCAGCCGCATCAGCCCCGCGTCCTTGAGCGGGCGCGCAAGGTCGGCGAGCAGCGTGCCGTTGGTCGTCATCGCGAGGTCGCGCAGTGTGCCGGGGGCGGCCAGCGTGCGCACCAGATCCACGATGCCGCGCCGCACGAGCGGTTCGCCGCCCGTCAGGCGCACCTTGCTAACGCCGAGTTCCGTCGCGGCGGCCACGATCTCGGCAATGCGTTCAAAACTCAAAATATTGCCGTGCCCCTTGTCCGGCACGCCCGCGGCGGGCATGCAGTAGCGGCAGCGCAGGTTGCAGCGGTCGGTCACCGACACGCGCAGGTAGCGGATCTCGCGTCCGAAAGCGTCTTTCATACCGTCGCCTCAAAGTGGCGGCGCACCCGCCCGGGATTTTCGATCGTATAACCGCCCAGGGCGTTCAACCGCTCGCGGAAAGCGTCGCTCTGCAAAATCGCCAGCAGACGGCGCACGGGCTCGGTCTCCCACGCCCAATCGGGGATGAGCAGATCGTACTGCTCGGTGCAGACGGGCAAAAAGTCGAGACCGTACAATTTGGCGGCGCTGTAAATACCCAGTCCCGCGTCGGCGGAGCCGGCGGCGATCTGCGCCGCGACGGCGGTGTGGGTGAATTCCTCGCGGCCGTACCCGTAAATCGAGGCGGTATCAACGCCCGCTTTGCGGCAGAGGTAGTCCAGCAGAACCCGCGTGCCTGACCCCTTTTGGCGGTTGACGTAGTGCACGCCTGGTTTCGTCAGGTCGGCGACGTCCGCAAGGCCCAGCGGGTTGCCGGCGGCGACCATCAGACCCTGGGTGCGGCCGACGCACTCGACCAGGCGCACGCCGCCCTCCGGGATGTTTTTTTCGATGAACGATTCGTTATAAACGCCGTCCTCCTCCCCCAGCAGGTGGGTGCCCGCCAGGTGTGCTTCGCCGCGTTTGACGGCAAGAATGCCGCCCAGCGAGCCGACGTGCGTGGATTGCATCGACCGTTCGGGATCGGTGCGGCGCAGCAGGTCCGCAATCTCGTCCAGCAGGGGGTCGTGGCTGCCGATGGCGACGAGGGTGCCCCGCAGTTCGCTTTCCGGCCGCAGGAGCCGCACGGTCACGCTTTCGCCCGCGGCAAACCCCTCGGTCTGCTGCGGCACGTCGAGAATGCCGTCCGCCTTCATAAAGGAGGAAACGACGCCCGCGCCGCGGTTGAGGGGCGTGGCGACGTACCCGCCGTTCACGTACCCGAGCCGCACGCGCACAAATTCGCGGTACTTCAGGCCCGACACCAGCGGGCGGGTCAGTTTGGCGGTGACGCAGGCGCTCTGCGCCCCGGCGCGCCCGAACCACAGGTCAAGGATCGGGGCAAAGATCTCCTGCAATACAAGGATGCCCGAAACGGGGTAGCCCGGCACGCCGAGCACGGGCTTGCCGCGGCACACGCCCAGTACGGCGGGCTTGCCGGGGCGAATGGCCAGGCCGTGGCACAGCACCTTGCCCAGCGAGCCGATCACGGCGGCGGCATAATCGTCACGCCCGGCGGAGGAGCCGGCGCCGACCAGTACCGCGTCGCATTCGGTCAGGGCTTTGTCGAGCCCTGCGCGGATGTCGTCGGGGCGGTCTTTGAGGATCGGATAGGTCTTGGCAACGGCGCCCCATTCGGCGAGCATGGAGGAAAAGATCGAGGAGTTGAACTCCAGCACGTCGCCGGGTTTCGGATCCTCGCACGGCGGCACGATCTCATCGCCCGTCGGCAGAATGCCGACCACGGGTCGGCGGATCACGTCGATTTTCAGCACGCCGCCCGCGATCATGGCGCCCACGGCGGCAGGGGTGACGTCGGTGAACGAGGGAAGTATCATCTCGCCCGCGCAGATATCCTCGCCGATCTGGCGGATGTGCTGCCACGGCGCGGCGGGGGCGTACAGCGTGACCGAGCCGTCCGCGTTCGTGACAATGTCTTCGATCATAATCACGGCGTCACAGCCGTCGGGCACGGGGTCGCCCGTGTCCACGGTGACGTAATCGCCCTGCGGCAGGGTAACGGGCGTGGTCGCCGTCGCACCGAAGGTACGCGCCGCGTCCACGGCGATGCCGTCCATCGCGCTTGCGGGATAGTGCGGGGCGCAGATGTGCGCATAGACCGCCCGCGCGGTCACGCGTCCGCAGGCGTCGCTGACGGCAACGGTCTCGCTTTCGCCGGCAAAGCCGCAGCCGCGCAGCGCCGCAAGGTACGCGTCGCGCGCTTCGTCCAGGGGCGTGTTGGTCAAATACGTAAAGGCCATATTACACCTCTCTGACCGCGATCTCGGAACCGGCGGGCAGTCCCTCGCAGTCTGCGTCGATCATACAAAAACCGTCGGCCTTCGCCAGCGGCGCCACCAGCCCCGACTTGCTGTGCAGCGGGTGGGCAAAGGTTTTGCCGCCGCGTTCGTACAGCGTGACCGGCACGAATTCCGCGCGGCCGTGGTTGGAGCCGACCGGCTCGTCCAGCACGGCGGTCGGCGTGCGTTCGGAAAGGGTCTCGCCCGTCAGGCGGGCCAGCGCTTCGCGCACGAAAACGCGCGTCACAAAATAGGCGGCGGCGGGATGGCCGGGCAAACCGAATACCGGTTTGTTGCCGACCTTGCCCAGAATGGTGGGTTTGCCGGGCTTGACGGCAAGCCCGTGGAACAATATCTCGCCCCGCTCGGCGATGAGCGCGGCGGTGTGGTCTTTTTCACCGACGGATGAGCCGCCCGAAAGCAGCACGGCGTCGCATTCGTTCAGTGCGGTCGCCAGCGCTTCGCGCAGCGGCTGTTCCTCGTCGCGGATAATGCCGTAACACACCGGCTGTGCCCCGAACGAGATCATCAGCGCCGCCAGCAGGTCGCTGTTGACGTCGCGGATCTCGCCCGCCCGCGGTGTTTGGTCGGCGGGCACAAGTTCGTTGCCCGTGGAGAGGATGCCGACGACGGGCTTTTTGACGACCGCCAGCGTGCCGGGCGAGCCCAGCGCCGCGCGGGCGCCGACGTCGGCGGGCGTCAGGCGGCGGCCCTTGGCGAACAGCACCTGCCCCGGCTGTGCGTCGTCGCCTTGATAGATGAGGTTTTCACCGGGGGCGACGGGCTTGAGCACGCCTACGTCGCCGCCGAAGGTCTCGCTGAACTCGACCATCACCACGGCGTCCGCCCCGTCGGGCAGGGCACCGCCCGTCGGAATGGCCGCGCAGCAGCCCGCTTCCAGCGAAAAGGCCGGCGCTTCGCCCATCTCGATCTTTCCCGCCGGCCGCAGCAGAGCGGGCAGACTGTCCGAACAGCCGAAGGTGTCGGCGGCGCGAACGGCGTAGCCGTCCACCGTCGAACGGGTGAAGGCGGGCACGAACTCGCCGGCAAGGCCGTCTTCGGCGGCCACACGCCCCACGGCGGCGGCAAGCGGCACGCGTTCGGTATCCCCGAGTGGCAAAAAAGCCCCGCGGATAACGGCGAGGGCTTCTGCAGGAGTTTTGACGGTAAACATCTTTGCGCTCCTTGATGATCTGACTGTGTGCGGAGGGGATTACTCCTCCTTGTTGGCCTGCATTTTGAGATAGGCGTTGATAAAACCGTCCAGGTCGCCGTCCATCACGGCGTTGATGTTGCCGTTTTCAAAGCCGGTGCGGTGGTCCTTGACGAGGGTGTAAGGCATAAAGACGTAGGAGCGGATCTGACTGCCCCAGGCGATCTCTTTCTGCACGCCCTTGATATCGCTGATCTTTTCCAGATGCTCGCGCTCTTTGATCTCCACAAGTTTGGAGATCAGCATACGCATCGCAACTTCGCGGTTCTGGTGCTGACTGCGCTCGACCTGGCACGAGCAGACGATGCCGGTCGGGATGTGCGTCAGCCGCACGGCGGAACTGGTCTTGTTGACCTTCTGACCGCCTGCGCCGCTGGAGCGGTACACGTCCATCTTGATATCCTCGGGGGCGATCTCCACGTCCACGCTGTCGTCGATCTCGGGCATGACTTCGAGCGAGGCGAACGAGGTGTGGCGGCGTCCCTCGGCGTCGAACGGTGACACGCGCACCAGGCGGTGGATGCCGTTCTCGCTCTTTAAGTAGCCGTAGGCGTTTTCACCCTCGATCAGCAGAACGGCCGATTTCAGACCGGCCTCTTCGCCGTCGAGATAGTCGAGCGTGCTGACTTTGAAATCATGGCGCTCGCCCCAGCGGGTATACATACGGAACAGCATCTGCGCCCAGTCCTGCGCTTCGGTTCCGCCGGCGCCCGCGTGGAAGGTGAGAATGGCGTTTTTGCTGTCGTATTCGCCCGTCAGCAGGGTGGACAGCGTCATGGCGTCCAGGCGCTCAACAAAGTCGTTCACGCCGTGGCGGCACTCGTCCAACAGACTTTCGTCGCCCTCTTCGTCGGCAAGTTCGATCAGCGTCAGGGTGTCGTCAAACGCCGCGTGCAGGTCGTCGTACGCCTTGATGCGGCGTTCCAGCGCGGCAATGCGCTGGTTGACTTTCTGCGCGTTTTCGATATCGTTCCAAAAATCGGTGTCGGCGGTCTTTTCTTTGAGGTCGGCAAGCTCGGCCTGCATTTTCTTCATGCCGAGGGCGTCGGCAAGGTCTTCGAGTTTGTCTTTGTAGCCGAGCAGTTCCAACCGCATTTCTTCGAATTGAAGCATAGAGATAAAATCCTTTCGGGTAATAGTCGTAAATAATACAGCACTTTATTATAACCAATCTTCCCCGTCTTGTAAAGCAAATTCTGCGCGTTCCTATTAAAAAAGAAAAATTCTTCTTTACAAACCGGGCAAAGCGTGATAGAATACCCGTGTGTTAAAGGCGTTGACGAAGACAGTAGCGCCGGCAGAAGTCTGCAGCGAGTCGGGGACGGTGCAAGCCCGGCGGCGGAGCCGAACGTGAACATCCCTTCCGAGCCGGGCGGCCGAACCGACAGTAAGCCGTCCCGGGCGTTCCCCGTTATCGGAATCGCGTATGGCGGTACGTTGTAATAGGGGTGGTTGCAAAGCGTGTCTTTGTCCCGTATTACGGGGCGAAGGCGTTTTTCTTTTGCCCGCCCGCCGACTAAATTTCGGAGGTAAAATCATGTACGAACCGGTTTCCCCGAACGTCAATTTTGTCGAACAGGAAAAACAAATCGAAGAATTCTGGCGCGAGAAAAAGATCTTTGAGCAGAGCATCGAAGACCGTCGCGACGCGGCGCCCTACGTCTTTTACGACGGCCCGCCCACCGCGAACGGCAAGCCGCATATCGGCCACGTGCTCACGCGCGTTATCAAAGATATGATCCCGCGTTACCGCACCATGAAGGGATATATGGTGCCCCGCAAGGCGGGTTGGGATACGCACGGCCTGCCTGTCGAGCTGGAGGTCGAAAAGCAGCTCGGCATCGACGGCAAAGAGCAGATCGAACAATACGGTCTGGAGCCGTTCATCGCGCACTGCAAAGAGAGTGTCTGGAAATACAAGGGGATGTGGGAAAAATTCTCGCGCGCCGTCGGTTTCTGGGCGGATATGGACAATCCCTACGTCACCTACCACAACAGTTTTATCGAGAGCGAGTGGTGGGCGCTCAAGCAGATTTACGAAAAAGGTCTGCTTTACAAGGGCTTTAAGGTCGTGCCCTACTGCCCGCGGTGCGGCACCCCGCTGTCGTCGCACGAAGTGGCACAGGGCTACCGCCTGGTCAAAGAGCGTTCCGCCATCGTCCGCTTCAAGGTAGCGGGCGAGGACGCCTACTTCCTTGCGTGGACCACTACGCCGTGGACGCTGCCCTCCAACGTCGCGCTGTGCGTCAACCCCAACGACGCTTACTGCCGCGTAAAAGCCGCCGACGGTTACACCTACTATATGGCCGAGGCGCTGCTGGACACCGTGCTCGGGCGTTTTGCCGCCGACGACAAGCCGGCCTATGAGATCGAGCAGACCTACACCGGCAAGGATCTGGAGTATAAAGAGTACGAGCCGCTCTTTCCCTACGTTGCGCCGCTGGCCGAAAAACAGCACAAAAAGGGCTTTTTCGTCATGTGCGACGATTACGTCACCATGACCGACGGTACCGGCATCGTGCATTGCGCCAGCGCCTTCGGCGAGGACGACGCGCGCGTGTGCAAACGGTACGACACGCCCTTTATCCAGTTGGTCGACACCAAGGGCAACATGACCGCGCCCACGCCGTATGAGGGCGTGTTTGTCAAGGACGCCGACAAACTGATCTTGCAGGATCTGGAAAAGGCCGGCCTGCTGTTCGACGCGCCCAAGTTCGAGCACGACTACCCGCATTGCTGGCGCTGCGACACGCCCCTCATCTATTACGCCCGCGAGACGTGGTTCATCAAAATGACCGCGGTCAAGGACGATCTGATCCGCAACAACAACACCATCAACTGGATCCCCGAGAGCATCGGCAAGGGCCGTTTCGGCAACTGGCTCGAGAACGTGCAGGATTGGGGCATCAGCCGCAACCGCTATTGGGGCACGCCCCTGAACGTGTGGGAGTGCGAATGCGGCCACCGTCACGTCATCGGCTCGATCGAGGAACTGAAGAGCATGAGCCCCGACTGCCCCGACGACATCGAACTGCACCGGCCTTTCATCGACGCCGTCACCGTCACCTGCCCCGCGTGCGGCAAGCAGATGCATCGCGTACCCGAGGTCATCGATTGCTGGTTCGACAGCGGCGCCATGCCCTTTGCCCAGCATCACTATCCGTTTGAGAATAAGGAACTGTTCGAAAGCCAGTTCCCCGCCGATTTCATCAGCGAGGCGGTCGATCAGACCCGCGGCTGGTTCTATTCGCTGCTGGCTATCTCGACGCTGATCTTCGACAAGGCGCCCTACAAGAACGTCATCGTACTCGGTCTTGTTCAAGATGAGAACGGGCAGAAGATGAGCAAGTCGAAGGGGAACGCCGTCGACCCGATGGAAGCGCTCGAAAAATACGGCGCCGACGCCATCCGCTGGTACTTCTACACCAACTCCGCGCCGTGGCTGCCCAACCGCTTTTACGACAAGGCGGTCGTCGAGGGCCAGCGCAAGTTTATGAGCACGCTGTGGAACACCTACTCGTTCTACGTGCTGTACGCCAATATCGACAACTTTGACCCGACGAAGTACGACCTTGCGGACTGCCGCCTGACGGTTATGGACCGCTGGCTGCTCTCCAAGCTCAACTCCATGGTCAAAGCGGTCGACGACAACCTTGCCAATTACCGCATCCCCGAGGCGGGCAAGGCGCTGCAGCAGTTCACCGACGATCTGAGCAACTGGTACGTGCGCCGCGGCCGCGAGCGCTACTGGGTGCAGGGTCTGCCGGACGATAAACTCGCCGCCTATATGGTGCTGTATACCGCCCTTGTCACCACCGCCAAGACGGCGGCGCCGATGGTGCCGTTCCTGTCCGAGGCGATCTACCGCAACCTCGTTTGCAGCGTTGACAAAAATGCGCCCGAGAGCGTGCATCTGTGCGACTTCCCGACCGTGGACGAGAGCGCGATCGACACCGCGCTTGAGACCAATATGGACGAGGTCATCGACATCGTCGTGCTCGGCCGCGCCGCCCGTAACGGCGCCGAGCGCAAGAACCGCCAGCCGCTTGCCGTGATGTACGTGCAGACCGAGCACCGGCCCGACGACAGTTTCGTGCCGATCATCCGTGACGAACTGAACGTCAAGCAGGTGGAGTTCATCAGCGACGCTTCATCCCTTGTGGCGTACCGCTTCAAACCGCAGCTGCGCACGCTCGGCCCGAAGTACGGCAAACAGTTGGGCGAGATCCGCCAGGCGCTTGCAGAACTGCCCTCCTCCGCGAAAGAAACGCTGGACCGCGACGGCAGTCTGACGCTGCACCTTACTTCCGGCGACGTGGTGCTTGCCCCCGACGATCTGCTGATCGAGACCGAGCAGAAGGCCGGCCTTTACACCGTCAGCGACCGCGGCGTGACCGTGGCGCTGGACACCACCCTGACCGACGAACTGGTGGAAGAGGGGTACGTCAACGAACTGATCAGCAAGATCCAGACCATGCGCAAAGACAGCGGTTTTGAAGTGACGGACCGCATCGACGTCACCCTGACTGGCAACGACAAACTCTTCGCCGTCGCCGAAAAGAACCGCGACGCCATTGCCACCGTTGTGCTTGCCGACAGCATCACGTCCGACGGCACGGCCGACCACGTCAAGGAGTGGGACATCAACGGCGAACGCGTCACCATCGGCGTGACCGTCCGCAAATAATCACCGCACAAAAAAGACCGACCCCGCGGGGTCGGTTTTTTCTTATGCTTTGGGCTTTTTCTTCGGCTTGGCTGCCGTCAGCGCGTAACTTTGATCCGTCAGAAAGGTCAGCGTGCCGTCGTCGGCGGTGCCGTCCAGCGCGACGCTCACCCACGTCGTCTTGCTCATGTGATAGGCGGGGTACACGCCCGGCGAGAGCTGGGCGGAGCCCACCATCAGCGGGTCGCACTTCAGGTTGACCACGTCGATCTTTCCGTCGCCCGCAAGCCCGAAAGCGGAGCGGGGAACGGACATGACCAGCGCGAACCACTTTTTGTTGCTCGCGTGGCGGTAAACCGTGAAATCGGGGTACTCTTTCCACGGGTGGTCGCTCGCGTACGCATAGCACGAGGCAACGTAGTTATCAAATTCCTCCCGGTTCAAGCGGCCCACCTTCTTTCGTTGCCAGTATAAAACCTTTTTGCGAAAAAAGCAACCGTTCGCCCTTTTTTAGGCGGCTGAAATTTAGGAATTGCATATTATAGGTATATGTGTTATAATATACTGTAAATTTGTAATCGGGTGATATGTTTTGAGCAGAAAGAAATGGGTGCTGTCGCCGTACGACAAAGACGTCGCGGCGGAAATTGCCGAGGCGTGCGGCGTTGGGCCGCTTGCGTCGGTATTGCTGTGCGCCCGCGGTCTTTCCGACCCGTTCGAGGCCGAGAGTTTTCTCTATGACGCCGACCTTTGCGACCCCTTTGAACTGCCGGATATGGAGCCCGCCGTCGAGCGGGTACAGCGCGCCGTTGACGACGGCGAGCCCATCACCGTTTTCGGCGATTACGACTGCGACGGCGTGACGGCGACCGCGTTGCTGTATACCTGTCTGAAAGCGCGCGGCGCGAAGGTAGATACTTACATACCCGACCGTGCGGCCGAGGGGTACGGGTTGAATCCCGCCGCCATCGACGCCCTGCACGAGCGCGGTACCAAACTGATCGTGACGGTGGATAACGGCATCAGCGCCGCCGAGGAAGTCGCCTATGCGAAAACGCTCGGCATCGACACCGTCGTTACCGACCACCACACCTGCGGCGACGTGCTTCCCGACGCCGTTGCCGTGGTCAACCCCCACCGCGCCGATGCGGTCTGTGATTTTTGCGACTGGGCGGGCGTGGGCGTTGCGTTTAAACTGGCCTGCGCACTCGCGGGCGGCGACGGGTATGCCGTCCTGGACGAGGTCGGCGACCTCGTGGCGCTCGGCACGGTTGCCGACGTCGTGCCCCTGCGCGGCGAAAATCGCGTTCTGGTGCGCGCGGCCACGGCGCTGTTGAATGACCAACTGATCGGCGGCACGGCCCGCCCGGGGATCGCGGCGCTGTTCCGCCAGAGCGGTTCCGTCGACGCTCTCGACGCGACCGTTCTCGCCTTCCGTCTGGTGCCGCGCCTGAACGCGGCCGGGCGTATGGGCTCCGCCGAGCGGGCGCTTCGCCTGCTGTTGACCGACGACAAGGCCGAAGCCGAGCGCCTTGCCGCCGAACTCTGTGACGCCAATACCGAGCGCCAGCGCATCGAACAGGAAATCACCGCCGAAGCCGTCGCCAAGATCGAGGCGGACCCCGCCCTGCGCGCCGACCGCGTGCTGATCGTTGACGGCGAGGGCTGGCACCGCGGCGTGGTCGGTATCGTGGCCGCGCGGCTTGCCGAAAAGTACGGCAGGCCCGCCGTCGTGCTCTCGCTGGAGGGGGACGTCGCCAAGGGCAGCGGCCGCAGTATCCCCGGCTTTTCGCTGTACGACGCGCTTGCGGCTTGCCGCGACGTGTTCACGCTGTTCGGCGGTCACAGCCAGGCGGCCGGCATGACCCTTCCCGCCGGCAGTATTGCCGAATTCCGCCGCCGCATCAACGAGTATGCCGCCTCTCTCGAACCGACCGAGCCGGAATTGATGCTGGATTGCAAACTCAGACCCGCCGCTCTCAGTTTTGAAACGGCGGCCGCCCTCTCCATCCTCGAACCCTACGGCGCCGAAAACCCGCCGCCGCTGTTCGGACTGTACGGGATGCGCCTGACCGGCCTGCAGAGCGTGGGCGGCGGCAAGCATCTGCGCCTTACCGCCGAGCGTGACGGGGTGACCGTCGGGTTGATCTATTTCTCCGTTTCCGCCGAGGAGTTCCCCTACCGCGAGGGGGATATGCTTGATTTTGCCGTTCGCCTGTACGAGTCGGAATTCCGCGGTGAAAAGCAGGTGTCGGTGCAGGTGCGCGCCGTGCGTCCCGCGGGAGCGGACGACGACGCGGTGCTGGCCGC
This sequence comes from Oscillospiraceae bacterium, assembly GCA_902796315.1. GTDB lineage: Bacteria > Bacillota > Clostridia > Oscillospirales > Acutalibacteraceae > DTU089. The sequence continues at coordinate 19,435 of CADBON010000180.1, forward strand.
CTACCGCCGCTACGCCGCGTTCTGCGCGGGCGAGGGGACGGACGAACCCCTCGTCGACCGCGACCTCTGCGGCGCGGTGTACCGTTTTCTCAAAGCCAACGACGGCTGGCGCGGCGACGGCGAAACGCTTGCCCTTCGCCTCGGCCTCGCGCCCGATAAGATCGCGGGCTGTCTGACGGCGCTGGACGTGCTGACCGAACTCGGCATTCTCACGCGTGACGGCGACGCGTACCGTCTGCCGCCCGTTCCGCAGAAAGTCGATCTTGACGATTCCGCCCTATACCGCAGGGCGAGCCGCGCCACGTGATGCGCATATATTGAAATGAAACCGAAAAAAGGAGGCGATCAAGTTGAGTGACGAAACGTCGGTAGAAATGATGTACAGCGAACTGCACGACCATGCGGCCGAGCAGTTCAGCGAGCAGGAACTTGCGTTGCTTGACCATGCCTTCGAAGTGGCCGAGCAGGCCCACCGCGGCCAAAAGCGCTCGTCGGGCGAACCGTTTATCATCCACCCTGTGGCCGTGGCGAAGATCGTGCTGGAATACGGTATGGACTGCCCCTCTGTCGCGGCGGCCATGCTGCACGATACCGTCGAAGATACCGCTTTGACGCTGGACGATATCCGCCGCGAGTTCGGCGACGAGATCGCCAACCTCGTCGACGGCCTGACCAAGATCGGCAAAGTGCCGCTCGACATCAAAGATAAAGAGGAACAGCAGGCCGAGAATATCCGCAAAATGCTGCTGGCTATGTCCGAGGATATCCGCGTGATCATCATCAAGCTTGCGGACCGCCTGCACAATATTCGCACCCTCAACTTCGTCGAAGCGCAGAAGCGGCGCGACAAGGCGTTGGAAACGCTTGAGGTCTACGCTCCCATCGCGCACCGTCTCGGTATCCGCGCCATCAAAGAGGAACTGGAAGACCGCGCCATCAGTTACCTCGACCCCGTCGCGTATAAGGACATTGAGCAAAAATTGGCCGCACAGGGCAAGTCGCATAAAGAGTTTCTGGAGACGATCAAAGAGCAGATCGGTGAGCGCATCCGCAAGGTAGTGCCCGACGCCACCATTGAGGGGCGCATCAAGTCCGTCCACGGCATCTACCGCAAGATGTATATGCAGAACCGCACCTTTGACGAGATCTACGATATCTACGCCGTGCGCATCATCGTCAATTCCACCATCGAGTGTTACGACTGCCTCGGCGTCATTCACGATATGTTCACCCCCATCCCGGGGCGGTTCAAAGATTATATTTCCACCCCCAAACCGAATATGTACCAGTCGCTGCACACGACCGTGCTCGGCAAGGCGGGCATCCCCTTCGAGGTGCAGATCCGCACCTGGGAGATGCACCGCACCGCGGAATACGGTATCGCCGCGCACTGGAAGTACAAACTCGGCATCAACGGGGTGCAGAAATTCGAAGAGCGTCTGGCGTGGATCCGCCAGCTTCTCGAAACACAGACCGACAGCAACGACGTTCACGACATCGTCGATACCATCAAGACCGACCTCGCCCCGGAGGACGTCTACGTCTTCACCCCCCGCGGCGACGTGATCAACCTGCCCGTCGGCTCCACGGTCATCGATTTTGCCTACGCCATTCACTCGGCCATCGGCAATAAGATGATTGGCGCCAAGGTCGGCGGCAAGATCGTGCCGCTGGATTATAAGGTACAGACCGGCGATATCGTCGAGGTGCTCACCTCGTCACAGCCGGGCAAGGGCCCGAGCCGCGACTGGCTGAACATCGTGCGCACCAGCGGCGCGCGCACCAAGATCCGCTCGTGGTTCAAAAAAGAGCGCCGTGACGAAAACATCGTCGAGGGCCGCGCCATTCTCGAGCGCGAGATCCGCCGCAGCAAGATGCACTTTTCGGACGAGGAGTACGCCAAACTCGTCGCCGCTCTGACCGAGCGCCAGCACTTTTTGACCGAGGACGACTTCTTCGCCTCGCTCGGCTACGGCGGCATCACCCTCTCCAAGGTCATGCCCTTCGTGCGTGACGAGTATCACCGCGTGTCGCAGATGGAGCGCGCCGAGGTGCGGGTCGTCGATTCCCAAAAATCCGAAAAGCACGCCTACGGCGACGGCGTCGTCGTGGACGGTATCGACAACTGTCTGATCAAACTTTCGCGCTGCTGCGCGCCGATCCCCGGGGATGAGATCATCGGGTTCATCACGCGCGGTCACGGCGTTTCCATCCATAAGCGCGACTGCCCCAACGTCCCGCAGGACCCGGCTTCCTGCGAGGAGCCCGAACGCTGGATCGCCGCCCGCTGGCGCAGCGGGGACGCCGCCCGTGACTTCAAGGCCGCGCTCACCATCGAGTGCGAACCGCGCGTCGCCTTTGTGGCGGACGTGGCGATCCTGCTGGGCGATATGCACGTGATGATCAACTCCATCAACACCCGCAAAGGCAAAAACGGCAACGATTTTGTGTATTTGACCATCACCGTCAGCACCACCGATTTCCTGAACAGCGTGATCGCCAAGCTGCGGGGCATCCGCGGCGTGGTCAGCGTGATGAGGAGCAGCGGATGAGGGCGGTCGTACAGCGGGTCTCTTCCGCAAAAGTCGACGTCGGCGGCAAAACCGTCGGCGCGTGCGGGCAGGGCTTTTTGGTCCTGCTGGGCGTCATGCGCGGCGACGACCGCGCCGAGGCGGAACTGCTCGCCAAAAAGGTGGCGAACCTGCGCGTGTTTGAGGACGCCGACGGCAAGATGAATCTCGCGCTGCCCGACGTTGGCGGCGAGGTGCTGTGCGTGTCGCAGTTTACGCTGTGCGCCGACATCAAAAAGGGCAACCGTCCCTCGTTCGTTCTGAGTGAAGAGCCCGACAGGGCCGCCGCGCTGTATGCATATTTTTGCGACGAACTGTGCCGCAACGGCGTCAGCCGCGTGGAGCAGGGCGTTTTCGGGGCGGATATGGCGGTCTCGCTCGTCAACGACGGGCCCGTCACCATTTGTATGGATACCGACCTGTGGCTGAACCGTGCAAAGGAGGGCGGCGTATGATCCTCAAAACCCTGCCGCTCGGCCCCATCGAGGCCAACTGCTATGTGCTGACGGACGGCGTCAGCGGCTGCGGCGCCGTGATCGATCCCGGCGACTGTTCGCCGCGCCTGACGTCCGCTGTTGCCGACGCCGGCATCCGCGACCTTTCCTATATTCTGCTGACGCACGGCCATTTTGACCATATCGAGGGCGTCGCCGCACTGCTCGCGCGGTTTCCCTCGGCGCAGGTGGCCATCGGCGCCGCGGATGCGCCCGCACTGTGCGATCCGCGTCTGTCGCTGGCGGCGCGCTACGCCCGCCCGTTCACGGCAGTTCCCGCCGACCTCTCGCTGTGCGAGGGGCAGGAACTGACCTTCGGCGGCGTGACCCTGCACGTGCTGGAAACGCCCGGCCACAGCCCCGGCGGCGTGTGCTTTTACGACGAAGCCGACGGCATTCTGTTCTCGGGCGACACGCTGTTCTGCGGCTCCGCCGGCCGTACCGACTACGCGGGCGGCAACGTCGTACTGCTGCTGCGCTCGCTGCTGCGGCTGGCCGCCCTGCCCGACACGGTGACGGTCTGCCCGGGGCACGGCGAGGCGACGACGATCGCCCGCGAGAAGCGCTATAACCCGTATCTGCAGGTGTGAGATGAAACTGTACTGCCTTTCCCATCCCTATCGGTACGAGCTCGAAAAACTCGTCACGCTTTTTTATCCGCTGGAACCGATCACCGTGCGCACCGCCCTTGACGGCGATGCGGGCGACTGCCTCGTTACGGCGCTGGAGCCGAACGGCGACGCGGTCACGGCCACGGCGCGGCTTACCGTCGGCGGCCGCGTGACCGAATCGAGCGGCGTTTTCGGCAAAGACGCCAACTGGGAGCGTGAACTCGCGCTGCTGGCGTTCGACCTGCTGACCGCCGCGCGCGGCTTTACGCCGCAGTGGGGCATCCTCACCGGCGTGCGTCCGGTCAAACTGATGCTGCAAAAGACCGCCGAATACGGCGAGGCCGGCGCCGTCCGGTATTTTGAGGACGTTCTGCGCGTGTCGCCGCAAAAGACGGAACTTGCGCGCACCGTCGCCGCCTCCGAACGGGCGCAGATCGACAGCGTGCCGCAAAACGCTTTCAGTTTATACGTTTCTGTGCCGTTCTGCCCGTCGCGCTGTCGCTATTGCTCGTTCGTCTCGCACTCGGTCGGTACGCCCGCCGCTCAAAAACTGGTGCCCGAGTACGTCGACCGCCTCTGCGACGAATTGCGGTTAACGGCGGCCGCGGCCCGTGAAGCGGGGCTGTCGCTCGTGACCGTCTACTGGGGCGGCGGCACACCTACGACTTTTACCGCCGCGCAGTTGGATCGCGTGCTCGGCGTCATCGAACGGGAATTCGATCTTTCCGCCTGCCGCGAATACACCGTCGAGGCGGGGCGGCCCGATACCGTCACGCGCGAAAAACTTACGGTATTGCATGATCACGGCGTCGGGCGCATCAGCGTCAATCCCCAGACCTTTTCCGACGGGGTGCTGCGCGCTATCGGCCGCCGCCACACCGTCGCCGATACCGAACGGGCCTACGCCCTGGCCCGCGACGTGGGCTTTGACGTGATCAATATGGATCTGATCGCAGGCCTGCCGACCGACACGCCCGAGGGTTTTGAAAACAGTGTGTCGCACGCCGTGGAACTCGGTGCCGAAAACGTCACCGTGCATTCGCTTGCGCTCAAGCGCTCGTCCGCCCTTGTGACCGAGCACGGCGAACAGTCGCTCGATTTCGGGATGGCGCCCGCTATGATCGATACCTCGCGCCGCCTGCTGACCGCCGCGGGCTACGCGCCCTATTATCTCTACCGCCAAAGCCGTTCGCTCGGCAATCTCGAGAACGTCGGCTGGTGCAAGCCGGGCACGGCTTGCCTGTATAACGTGCTGATGATGGAGGAACCGCGGCACATTCTCGCCGTGGGCGCCGGCGCCGTTACCAAACTCGTGCGCGGCGATACGCTCGAGCGCGTGTGTAATTTCAAGTACCCGTTTGAATACAACTCCCGTTTTGCGCTGCTGGCGGAACGCAAGAAGCGCATAAACGCGTTTTTCTCGGAATAACTTTAGATACTGAAGCAAAAGAAGGGGATCGTATGGCCGCAAACAAAACGCTGGAAGAGATCTGTGCCGCCGCGAAGGAACCGCAGGCGTTTATTGACGCGTGCGAAAAGCGCTACGAAAACAAGATCCGCACCATCGCGCAGGAGATCGTCAGCAGCAACCGCACCGAGATCGTGATGATCGCCGGACCGAGTTCGTCCGGCAAGACCACCTCCGCCAAGAAACTGGCGCAGATGATCGAAAAAATGGGCGGCAAGAGTTATACCATCTCGCTCGACGATTTTTATCTCAACAACGACGACGCGCCGCGCTTCCCCGACGGTTCGCCCGATTTTGAGACCGTCTACGCGCTGGATATTCCCTATTTTCAGCAGTGTATGCAAAGTCTTTTGGACAACAACTGCGCCGAACTGCCGGAGTTCGACTTCAAAAACGGCCGCCGCTGCGAGCAGTACCGCCGGCTTGAGATCGCGCCGACAGACGTTATTAT
>CADBON010000181.1 GCA_902796315.1 Oscillospiraceae bacterium
GCACGGATGGCGGCCTCGGCGATGGCCTCATTGCCCTTCATCAAGACTTTTTCAGACATATTCGGCACCTCACTTCTCAACGGTTATGACGCAGTCCGGGCACATGGTGGCGCAGAAAGCGCAGCCGATGCACGCGGCCTGGTCGGTCATTTCGGCGGGAGAGTGACCTTTTTTGTTGATCTTATCCCGGGCAATGACCAGAATGTGCTTGGGGCAGGCGCTAACGCAAAGCCCGCAACCCTTGCAGCGATCGGTATCAAACGTAACCTTAGGCATACAATCACCCTTTCAGTAATACTTGTTCTGAAGCGTCAGGGGGAACATCGTTTCGTCGCACAGCGCGCGCATGGCGGCGGTCATCACGACCGGCACGCCCGACACGGCGGCGAGTTCGTCGGCCAGCGGGCGCGAGGCGTCGATAACCTCTCGTGTCGTCTCCTCCCCCAAATTCGTGTTGTTCACGATCCCCGTAAACGGCAGGCCGCAGGCGGTCTCGATCTCGCGCATGACCTCGTAAGCCGAGGCGGCGTCGGGCGTAAGCGGGCGGCGGAAGTTGGCGACGAAAAGCATATCGAAGTCGTTTTCCTCGCGAAGATACGGCACGTACCGTCCCAGCGCAAGAGCGCCGCGGTCGTCGCCGCCGACGTCCAGCACCGCGTAACGGGAGCGGTCCTGCACGAGCGAATAGGCCTCGGCCGGCAGTGAAGGCAGGTCGACGGAAGAGTTGGCGAACGGCAGAGCGACCACGTCGATGCCCGCCGCTTTCAATTCCACCTCGCTGTCTTTGGTGCGGAAATACGGGTTGACGACGTCAAGATCGCCGATGGCGACCGCCTTCCCCTGCGCACGCAGGGAAAAGGCGAAATTCACGGCGACGTTCGTTTTACCGCTGCCGTAGTGGCCGCAAAAGAGGGTGACGCGTCTCATTTCTTGAGGCCGAGCGGATAGGTCCAGCCCATGAAATCTTCAACGGTGCCGGTCTGCATACCGTACAGGGTGTCGTACAGTTTTTGGGCGATGGGGCCGACTTTGCCGTCGGCGACCTGGTAATCTTTCCCCTCGCAGCAGAGCCAGCCGATGGGCGAAATGACCGCCGCGGTGCCCGAAGCGAAGATCTCTTGCAGCGTGCCGTCTTCGCTCGCCTTTTTGACGTCGTCGATAGCGAGTTTGCGCTCGGAGACCTTGACGCCGAAATGTTTGAGCAGTTGGATGACCGAATCGCGGGTGATGCCGGGAAGAATGGTGCCGGAATCCAGCGGCGCGGTGATCACTTCGTCATTGATGCGGAAGAAGGCGTTCGAGGTGCCGATCTCTTCGACGTACTTATGCTCGGCAGCGTCCAGCCACAGAACGTCTTTGCAGTTGTACTGCATGGCGTCTTTGCTGGCGCGCATACCGCCGCCGTAGTTGCCGCCGACTTTGGCATAACCCGTGCCGCCGCGCGCCGCGCGGATGTACTTGTCCTGCACGTAAATGCGGGTGGTTGTCAGGCCGCCGTCGTTGGCCGCGTAATACGAACCGCAGGGGCTGAGGATGATCAGGAAGCGGTAATGCTTGGCGGGAAGAACGGAGAACGAAACCTCGTCGCCGAAAATGAACGGACGGATATACATCGCGGTACCGGGAGCGGTGGGGACCCAATCGCTGTCCTCGGCAACGACGGCCTTGACGGCGTCAAGGAACAGATCGCCGGGCAGTTCCGGGATGCACATACGCTCGGCGGTGCGCGCCATGCGCTTGATATTCATATCCGGGCGGAAAAGCATGATCTCGCCCGTGGGGGTGCGGTAGGCCTTCATGCCCTCAAACATCATCTGCGCATAATGCAGCACGCAGGAAGCGGGCTCGATCAGAAGCGGCTCATGCGGAACGATGCGGCCGTCGTGCCAGCCCTGTCCCTCATCCCAATCCATGACGAACATGTGGTCGGTGAAATAGTTGCAGAAACCGAGTTTGGTTTCATCCGCAGGACGCGGTTTCGGATGGGTGGTCCTGGTGACCGGGAAGGTGTAGCTCATAACAATTCTCCTTTACTGAATTGGTTTTTGACTTACAGATTATACAACTCGGGCCGACGGTCGCGAAAGACGTTGATCGACTCGCGGATGCCTTGCAAAACGGCGGGGTCCAGTTCGGCGGTGAGCAGTTCTTCGCCCGTGCCCGCCTGCGCGAGGCGGTTGCCCCACGGGTCCCAGACGGAGGAAGCGCCGCCGTAAACGGTTTCGCCCGCGGTGCCGCAGCTGTTGCAGTTGACGACGAACATCTGATTCTCGATCGCGCGCGCCTTGCAGAGCGTGAGCAGATGCTCGGACCGCACGGCCGGCCACTGCGACGGCAGGAACAGCACGTCAAGCCCCTGTACGGAGAGGGTGCGCGTGAGTTCAGGGAAACGGATATCGTAGCAGATCAGCACGGCGCACCGAAGGCCGTCGAGCGAAAAGCGGCACAGCGTTTGGCCCTTTTCGTAAAACGCGTCTTCATGCATCGGGGTAAAGAGGTGCGTCTTGTCGTAACTGCCGACGCACTCCCCCGCTTTGGTGAAGACGTACGACGTATTGCGGACGGCGCCGTCGCGCAGAGCAGAAACGCTGCCGGCGACGATATTGACGCCGAGTTCCGCGGCGAGAGCGCCCATCATCCGTTTGGTACGCTCACCGTCCGCGTCGCAATACCGCGGCAGATCGTCATGCGGAAAGAAACCGGTATTCCACGTTTCGGGAAGTACGATGACGTCGGGGCGTTCCGCCGCCTTGCGGATGAGCGATTCGGCCTTTTGGAAGTTCTCGTCGGGCGACGCGAACTTCATATCCATCTGTACGCAGGTTACTTTCATAAAAAGCCCCCTTACAGTTTGCTGCGCTGGATCTTGCCGCTGACGGTCTTGGGCAGTTCGTCGCAGAAGACGACCATACGCGGATACTTATACGGCGCGGTATGCTTTTTGACGTAATTCTGAATGTCTTTTTTCAGTTCCTCGCTCGGCTCGGTCCCCTTGGTCAAGACGACGCTGGCCTTGACGATCTGGCCGCGGACCGGGTCCGGCGCGGCGCTGACGCCGCACTCGAGGACGTAGGGAAGCTCCATGATAACGCTTTCGACCTCGAACGGCCCGATGCGGTAGCCGCTGGACTTGATGATATCGTCGACGCGGCCGACGTACCAGTAGTAGCCGTCCTCATCGCACCAAGCGGTATCGCCCGTATGGTACCAGCCGTCATGCCACACCTCGGCGGTGCGTTCCGGGTCGCCGTAATAGCCGGTGAACAGGCCGCAGGGCGCCTCGGGTTCGACGCGGATGCAGATCTCGCCGGTCTCACCGGCCGCGACCTCGTTGCCGTCGGGGTCAAGCAGCGCCACGTTGTAGATCGGGGCGGGCTTGCCCATGGAGCCGATCTTGTGACGGGTGCCGGCGAGGTTGCCGATGACCATCGTCGTTTCGGACTGGCCGAACCCTTCGATGATCTGCAGGCCCGTCAATTTCTCAAACTGGCGATAGACCTCGGGGTTGAGCGCCTCGCCCGCGGTGGTCATATGCTTGACAGACGAAAGGTCGTATTTGGAAATATCCTCTTTGACCATCATGCGCAGCATGGTGGGCGGCGCGCAGAAACTGGTGATCTTGTACTTGGCGAACAGCGGCAGGATATCCGCCGCGTTAAAGCGGTCAAAGTCGTAGACGAAGGTCGCGGCTTCGCACAGCCATTGACCGTAGAGTTTGCCCCACATCGCCTTGGCCCAGCCGGTGTCGCTGATGGTGAGGTGCAGGCCCTCCGGGTCGACGCAGTGCCAATACTGCGCGGTGTGGAAGTGGCCGAGGGCGTACTTGTAATTGTGCGCGGCCAGTTTCGGGAAGCCGGACGTGCCGGAGGTGAAGAACATCAGCATCAGATCGTCGCCGCCGGGGCTGTCTTCGCTGCGGGCGAAGTGGGTGCTGTAAAGCGGGTACTCCTCGTCAAAGTTATGCCAGCCGTCACGTTCGCCGTTGACGATCAGTTTGGTGGTGACGGAGGGGCTGTTTTTGCAGGCCTCCTCCACGCGCGAGGGTTCGTCATCGTCGGCGGTGCAGATCACGGCCGTGACGCCCGCGGCGTTGAAGCGGTACTCCAGGTCGTGCGCCAAAAGCTGGCTGGTCGCGGGGATGGCGATGGCGCCGAGTTTGTTGAGGCCGAGCATGGCGAACCAGAACTGGTAGTGCCGTTTGAGCACCAGCATCACGCGGTCGCCCTTTTTGATGCCGAGCGCCTTGAAGTAGTTGGCGCACTGGTTGGAGGCGCGCTTCATATCCTTGAACGTGAAGCGGCGCTCGGTCAGATGGGACGAGACGTGCAGCATCGCGAGTTTTTCGGGATGGCGGTCGGCGATCTCATCGAGAATATCGAACGCAAAGTTGAAATTCTCGGTATTCTTGAAGGTGATGGAAGTGGGCGTGCCGTTCTCGTTTTCGGTCACGTCGATGAACTTGTGGAAGACGCGCTCTTTCTCCTCGGGTTTTTCAATGACCTTGGCGAGCGGAACGGCCTTGTCGGGCGACAGTTCGGGAATGGGCTCGCCCGTGGGGTTGAGAACGATGGCGTAAAAGACGCAGTCCTGCCCGCCGACGGCGATCATGCCGTGGGGCGTGGCACTGTCGTAATAGATGGTGTCGCCGGGGCCGAGCGTGGTGCGGTGTTCGCCGACCTGAACGGACAGCTGACCCTCGAGCACGATGTCAAGCTCCTGCCCCTCGTGGGTGGTCAGTTCGATATCCTTGCTCTGCGCCTCTTCATCATAGGCGCATTTGACGTACAGCGGTTCGGCGATGCGGTTTTGAAACGCATAGGCGAGGTTGTAGTAGGTCATGCCGTGGGCGTTGGCGATCTCCTGCCCGTCGCCGGCGCGGGTGACGGTACAGCTTTTCAGCGTGGGGCTGTGACCTTCGATAATATCGGTGACGTTGACGCCCAGCGCCAGCGCACAGCGGTATATGAAAGCGAAGTTGAGATCGCTTTCGCCCGCCTCGCACTTGACGTACTCTTCATTGGTGACGTCGGTCTTGGCCGCCATCTCATAGGTCGTCAGACCCTCGATCTCGCGAAGGTCTTTGATGCGGCGGGCCATTTCCAAAATCTTGTAGTCGAGCCCGGTTATCTGTGCCATAGAATCGCTCCTTTGCGGGACGAAAAAAACCCGTCCCAAAGATTGACTTTGAGACGAGTATGTGTTCATACCCGCGGTACCACTCAAATTGCGCTTTCGCGCCGCTCAGACTCCGACAAGTCTTAGGCATTTACGCAGCCGTAACGGGGAGATTCTACTGACCGAAGCGTTCTTTCTCCCGGCTCAGAAGCTACAGCGATGAACCACATGCCGACAGCTTGCACCAACCGCTGTCTCTCTGAAGGCTGTTCGGTCCAGGCCCTCTTCCTCAACGCCTTTAATGACCTGATTATAAGTCAATCTTTGATTTTTGTCAAGGTATTTTTAATAAATACCCTATTTCTTACAGCAAATTGCGGCGGATTTTGCCGCTGACGGTCTTGGGAAGCTCGTCGCGGAACACGACCAGACGCGGGTATTTGTACGGCGCGGTGTGCTGTTTGACGTAGTTTTGGATCTCTTTTTTGAGTTCTTCCGTCCCCTCGGTACCGGCGGTCAGCACGACGCTGGCCTTGACGATCTGCCCGCGCACCTCGTCGGGAGCGGCGCTGACGCCGCACTCCAGGACGTAGGGCAGTTCCATAATGACGCTTTCGATCTCGAACGGCCCGATGCGGTAGCCGCTGGATTTGATGATGTCGTCCACGCGGCCGACGTACCAGAAGTAGCCGTCCTCGTCGCGCCAGGCGGTGTCGCCGGTGTGATACCAGCCGTCGTGGATGGCCTGGTCGGTCTTTTCGGCGTCGCGGTAATACTCTTTGAACAGGCCGATGGGCGCGCCCTCCGCCACGCGGATGACGATCTCGCCGGTTTCGCCGTTGGCGACGGGATTACCGTCGGGGTCGACGACGTTGACGACATACTGCGGCGACGCCTTGCCCATGGAGCCGATCTTGACGGGCACGCCCGCAAAGTTGGCGATGGTGAGGGTCGTTTCGGTCTGGCCGAAGCCCTCCATGATCTCGAGCCCGGTCTTCTTTTCAAACTGCTTGGCGACCTCGGGGTTGAGCGCCTCGCCCGCGGTGGTCATGTGCCGGACGGAGGAGAAGTCGTACTGCGAGAGGTCCTCTTTGATCATCATGCGCAGCATGGTGGGCGGCGCACAGAAGGTGGTGATCTGGTACTTGGCGAAGAGCGGCATGATGTCCGACGCGCTGAAGCGTTCGAAATCATAGACGAAGACCGCGCCCTCGCACATCCACTGGCCGTAGAGTTTGCCCCACAGCGACTTGCCCCAGCCGGTGTCGCTGATGGTAAGGTGCAGGCCGTCCGGCTCGCAGCAATGCCAGTATTTGGCGGTCA
>CADBON010000182.1 GCA_902796315.1 Oscillospiraceae bacterium
CTTGAAAAGGGCAGCCATAGAATAGAGTTGACCTATAAGACTCCTTATTTAAGGCCCTCTGCTTTGATTTCTTTCAGTGGCCTTGTCGCTTTTGGCGCATATATTATTATCCACGAAACAACTTTAAGGAAGAAAAAGGCGGATGAGTTGTCAAATGAAGTGCAACAGGCTTCGAATTGAAGCATTGAACAAATCAACTGATTTTTGAAAACCAAACTCCTTAGCTGTATCCCTTTTGTAATATCCCCGTAAACAATAGCGTTCTTCTGGTGTCAGATGGCGGTAGTTCATACGGAACCCCGTGCGGTGTTTTGGCGTGGTGACAGTGTTTTAACGGGGATTCATCTGAACGTCTTTTTATCTGTTACGCTTGATATGTAATAAGCGCCACAACAAAAAGAGTCAGGACTTTTCGTCCTGACTCTTTTTTGCGAAAGCTCGCTTCTTTTATCTGCGTTTCAAATACTTGTTCGTGTTGTGGCGCTGTACTGCGGCGACGAACGCGGCACGGTTGGCGTCGCGGCGCGCCTGATCGGCGATGGCGTTTTGCTCTTCCAGGGCGGCGGTTTGTTCCGCCAGTGCCTCGATCCGCTGTGCTTCAAGCGCGCGCTGACGGTCGCGGTCGTACAGGTCGATCGCCTCTTTGACCGTGTAGTTGGAACTCTCCATGATCGCGAGGATATACGTCAGCTTGTCGACCGAGCGATAGGTCAGCGGTATCAGGCGGGTGGTTTCATAGTGCTTGTTCAGCTGACCGCCCGTCGTCGTGAGCATCGCCTGCGTGGTCGTCAATTCCTCGGTGTGGCGCGTTTCCCATTCCTGCTTTCTGCGGGCGTAGTCCGCCCACGGGCCCGTGCGGTATTCTTCAAACCGTTCCAGGTATTCGCGGTACGCTTCGTTGTTCTTTTCATCGGCCGCCGCTTCCGCCGCACGGCAGGCGGCGAGGAACTCCGGCGATCGTTTGAACGCCTCTTTTTCTTTTTTCGCTTTGTCTGTCGCGATGGACCACGCGATCAGGGCGTGGGCGAGCGCGGCGACAGGGGCGCCCGTGAGCATGAGGCCGAAAAAACCGTCGTGCTCTGTAAATACCGATACCAGAAAACCGATGACCGTCAGACCGCAGTACACCCCAAATACGGCGATGGAAATGGGGGAGAGTATGACTTTTTGGAACGTCGTCTGTGCGACGACGGGCGGGTACTCGGGGCTGAAGACCGTCTGCTGCGGCTCCGCGGGCGGTTCCTCAAAGGTTTCGCCGTTCAGCGTGTCGAGCTTGTCGTTCAGTTCCCGCACTTTGTTTTCAAGCATCAGCGCCTTTTCGACGGCCGTGATTTGTTCCTTTTGATTCATGAGAAAACCTCCTTTTCTTCACCAGTATACAGCGTCGGTTATCCCAAAAAGAGACCAGCAACCAAAAAGCCGCCCCACAGGGCGGCTGAATGGGTCGGGTTATGAGGCGAGCAGATCCGGGCAATAGAGCTTTGCCGCGGCTTCGATCCGGCGGCGCATGGCGTCGCGCTGTTTCTGCGGGGCGATCAGTTCCGCCGCGTCCGCGTGGCACAGGAGAAACGCCGCCAGCTCCTCGTCGCCGCAGCGCACGGCGGCCGTGCCGTCGGGGCGCAGGTTGGCGTCGGCGCCGAACGCCGCTTTGAGAACGCCGGTGCCGCTCCCGTTCACGCGCAGCGTGATCTCCGCACGGCCCGGCAGAAACGCCGCCAGCACGTCCTCTTGCCTTTGCCCGCCGCTGACCGCCTCAAAGGGCGTTCTCGCGCCGCGGTCGGGACGTACGAACCCGAGGTCGCAGAAGGGCAGCAGTTTCAACTTGCCCGCGCCATCGGCGCAGAGCAGGTAGTGGCGGCTGTCGCGCCGCGCCACGCCGTAGGGCGAAACGGTCTCGGCGCCCTGTTTGCCGCGGTCCAGTACCACGCGGCGCCCGGCGTTGATGGCCGCGTGCAGTTCCTCCAGATTGCCGAAGATGGCTTCGTCGCCGAAACGCGGCGGCGGGGCGGGACGGAAACAGCGCAGCGCGTTTCCCGTCAGTTCCGCAAGTTTGCTCTTGAGTTCCAGGCGGTTGGCGGTCGTGATCTCTTCGCTGTCCGCCACCGCGTCCATCAGCAGGCGTACCTCGCCCTCTGAAAAACTGCCTGCGTAAGCGTAGCCCGTTACCACGCGCTGACGGTCGCGGGCGGGCGTTTCGTCCGCCCGTGCGAGGCGTTCCCCGCCGTTTGGCGTTTTGGGTTCGGTCGCGTTCGCGCCGAACGTGCGGTTGTGCTCGCGCGTCAAAATCATGAACCCGCCGTGCCGGTACCCGAATTCGGCGAGAAAGCCGATGTTGCGGGTGATGGCTTTGCGTTCCAGCTCGATGTCGTATTCACGCGTCAGAATCTGCGCGATCTGCGGTACGGAAAGGTAATTGCTCTCGTTGCTGTAAGTGCGTAAAATATTCAGAATTGCCAAAGGTGCCAGTTTTTTCGGTTGTTCTGCCATACGTTCTCCCCGGTAGTCGAACCCTACCCGTTACAGTTGTGTTTCACGTTATGGTGGCCGCTCTGCAGGTGCGGCCGTCAGCCGGCTTTTGTCAATCGACGGCGCCATTATAGCAACGCAAAAACGGCCGTTCGCCAACAAAGCGTGAACAGATTGTGACCGATCTGTGAACGGCGCCGTACTGTGACAAAAATAGGACAGCAGGGCAGGATACGCGGCAAAATAAGCGGAAGATATAAGAAAAAAGAGTCAGGAATTCCTGACTCTTTGTTTTTTAAAGTCCGTATTTGTCTAACTCCCGATTCATCCGTTTCACCAGCGGCATCAGGATCGAGTTGACCTTTGTGCCCGAGATGATGAAGGCGTAAACCTCGTGATACAGCGCGTAAAACGCGGTTTTGAGATCGCATTTTTCGGAGACGGGGTATTTCGCTTTGTAGGTGTCGTACAAGCCGAATCGGTCGCCCGTTAAATTGCGAAGCTGGAACAGTTCATACTCCCTGTCGGCCCACTTGCTTTCGAGCGGGTCGATGATCGCCGTCGGGCGCAGGCGCCTGTCGCTCATGATGTTCATTACGTTCATATCGCCGTGGATCAGGCACGCCGTTTCGACTTTTTCGCTGAAGATGAAATCGAAAGCGGCCCGGGCGCGCTCCATCGCGGCAAGCACGTTTTTTTCGAGTTTGCCGGATTTTGCCAGATCCCGCGCACATTCCAGAATATCGGCGGCGAACGGCCGGTAAAAATCCAGCCAATCATCATAGACGGCGTTGCCGATCAAGCCGAATTTGTCGTTCGTCCGCTCGTGCCAGTGGTGAACGGCGGTCGTGACCTCGTCGGCAAAACGCGCTTTCGCCTTTTTGGAATTGAGGAGTTTCACAAAATCGGTGAAACAGTTTGTGCCCGCGACGCATTCCATGGCGATAAAGTCGACGGGGATCTCGTCCGTGGCGAGAAAGGTGAAGTACACCCGCGGGATCTTGATCAGCGTGTCCGCGCCGAGCAGGGCGAGTTCACGCGCTTCACGCTCGCAAATGCCCTCCGTCCGGCACGCTTTCATGATCACGGTAAAGGGCGCTTTATCGATCTCGGCTTTATAGACGTAACCGAACGAGCCGCCGCCGACGTATCGGATGCGGTTCACCTTTGCGTGATACGTCTGTTCCAGTACGGCTTTGGCATAGTCCCGCGCCGCGTCCTTGCTGACAGGGCGAATAGCTTTTTGGTGCATAATTGACCTCACTTTATCTCGTCTGTATTCCGTAGGTTTTATACGGTAAGAATAGCGTGTTTTTTAAGGAAAATCAAGATTTATGAAAAATATTCTTTCATTTTCAGCACCGACGCAAAACGGACGCTCTCCCGCGAAAAAACAGTCGAAATCCCCAACCGAAAAATAATTGCAAAAAAGACTTGATTTTATCCGCGTGATACGATATAATTCTATTTGCCTTTTCGGGGTGTGGCTCAGTTTGGTAGAGCGCTTGGTTCGGGACCAAGAGGCCGGAAGTTCGAATCTTCTCACTCCGACCATAGTAAAAGATCAGGGCTAATGCCCTGGTCTTTTGCTATTATCATCGCAGCGAGCCGACGGGCAAAGCCCGTCGAATCTTCTCACTCCGACCTCGTCGGCGTGGGCTTCATATCGATCGCCCCGCCGCAAGCGGCAGGTCTCTCTCATATCGCCATGCCTCCTCTCCCCGAAAAGCCGTAGGCTTTTCGGGGCCCCCATCAGTCAGGGCTAATGCCCTGGTCTTTTGCTATTCTTACCGCGGCGAGAAGATTCGAACTTCTCTCGCCGAAGGCGAACACAATCGGGCGCTCGCGCAGCGAGCCGACGGGCGAAGCCCGTCGAATCTTCTCACTCCGACCAAATAAAGCAGGTTTTTAACCTGCTTTATTTTTATGCAAATCGCTCTAAATCGGCTTAAACAGGCACTA